>CAYOJT010000179.1:0-6557 GCA_964404365.1 uncultured Bacteriovoracaceae bacterium | reverse complement strand
CCTCGAACTTTTTTGAGAAAAGATGATGTCTTTGAAGTAGCGATATACAAACCTTCCGCCTCCAAGCATCAGTAAAAGTAAGAAGCTATCGAGAAGAAATATCGAACGAGGCCAGCCGATGAATTCATCACGCGCGAGAAACACTCCCGCCACACAAATCAGGTTCGCAATCAGGATTGCGCGCGTGATGCGAACCAGGTCATGAAGACTCGCAAAGCGCCAAAGTCCTCGGTAGAGGCCCAAGAAATAGAAGACCGGCGCTTGAATCGCGAAAACCCACGGGATGGATTTTACAAAAAGCGGGTAGTGGGTATCTGGAATCTTGAAATCGAAACGAACGAGAAACGAGAGCCAAAGGCAAACCCCGATACAGGCAATGTCGTAGGAAATAACGACGAGCCTGCGCCAGTGCGTGAAGCTTAAGCTTGGGATTTGTTTGGACATTTTATATTGAAACATCACTTTCAGTGTGGCCAAGTCAAGGCCTCAAATGCGAGAATTAGGACCATGCTCGAGTCTCTAAACCTAGGAAAGCATTACCTTTATTTAACCGCCATCACCGCCTGGATCGGGACCTATCTCATGATCCGCGGAGCCACCCGCCTGGGGCTAGTTGATCAACCGAATGCCAGAAGTTCGCATTCTAACCCGACGCCGCGGGGAGCAGGAATCGCGGTTTTTATTGCAGTCGTTGCAGGCTCGATCGCGGTTTGGATCTTTGAAGACATCTCGGGGCTCGGACTCATGACTCTTCCCACGATGATCTTGTGCGGGCTCGCAGTCGCCGCCGTGGGCTGGATCGATGATCTTCGCTCACTGTCCGCGCGCACTCGACTGAGCGTTCATCTTCTTTCCTCGGCTATTTTTTGGACGCTCCTGTTTTCGAAGGGATTTAACTCCGTTCAGGGGGTTCACGACTGGGTGAGTACGGGAATCATTATTCTTATTCTCACAGTCTCCACCGCTTGGTTTATCAATCTGACGAATTTCATGGATGGCTTAAACGGAATCTTAGGCGTTCAAACGCTCACCGTTTCTTTTGCGGCAGCATTCTTATCCGCAAAATCCGGAGATCTTTGGATTTCGTCCATGTTCTTGGTGCTCGCGGCATCCATGGTGGGCTTCCTGCCTTGGAACATCCGACGATCAAAAATTTTCATGGGAGATGTGGGGAGCGGCTTCATCGGATTTTGGATGGCAATTCTCTTCGCCCTCGCCATTGCCCGCCAGACCCTCACTCACTCGGAAGCTTTGATCCTAAACGCAGTTTTCCTGGTCGATACCGCATACACCCTTATCCGGCGAGCACTTCGCGGGCAAAACCCGACCCAAGCCCATAAGTCGCACGCTTATCAGAAACTGAATCAATTGGGGTGGTCGCACGACAAAGTGTCGCTTGCGGTCGGCTTATTGAACGTTTTTGTTCTTGTTCCGCTCGCGTATTTTTCAAAAGCCTATCCTGTGATCACGATCTTACCGATTGGGTTTCTTGCTTTCACGTGTTGGAAACTGAAAGCCGGCCAGGATTAGATTTTCAGCTTTTTGAAAATCCTTTCCGGGATTGAGCGAATCACGAACATGATCACGCACCAGAACCAGGGTAAGTAAACGCGATCGCGCTCGTGAGTGATCGCCTTTTCAATTCCCTGTGCCACGGCATCAGGCCCGACCCATAAAAGACCTTTCTTATAGTCCTTCGTCATGGGGGTATCCACAAACCCTGGCTTAATCAGACAGACGCGAACATTTTTCGAAAGTAAGCGCCCACGCATCCCGTCCGCAAAAACACTGAGTGCTGCTTTCGCGCTCCCATAGACATAATTCGACTGTCGACCACGGTCTCCTGCAACTGAAGAGATGACCGCAATCGTACCGTAACCTTGGCGCTCCATTTTCAGTGCCATAATAGTCATGATAGAAGCTGCTGAGAGAAAGTTAGTATGAATATTTCCAAGGATATTCGGCACACTGATCTCATCTGCCTTTTGGTTCCCAAGCACTCCATGCGCGATCAGGACGCAGTGAACTTCGCCCATTCGGTGAATGAGGGGTTCAAGTTCATTGATCTTATCGAGGTCAAAGGCCTCAACGATGACAGATTTTGCTCCGCGGGTTTCCAGATCTTGTTTTAGAATCTGAAGCTTTTCTGCATTCCGGCTGACCAGAATAATCCGATCACCGATTCCAGCCCGGATTCGAGCGTAGGATTTCGCGATGGCGGAGTTTGCTCCAAAGATTACGGTCGTTTTCATTTCACACGTCTCCAAAAATTCGAACTGAAAGCCGGATCGATGTATTCCTTGAAATCATCGAGCATAGGGTAGTTTTGATGAAAGATTTCCCGAGGGATTCGACCGTCTTTTGCCGGATAGAGCGTACCCTTGGCTGCTAAGACGACTTTGTCGAGATCTTGAAAGAGCGAGAGTGTTTTTTGGCCCTCGTTCGGAAAATCAAGAGCAAGCGTCACTCCCGCCTTTGGAAATGAAAGCATCCCAATCGATGGAATTTTTCCGAAGGTCTTCAAAATGCCCAAGAATGATCCCGTTCCTGATTTTGAAATGCGCTCCAAAATTTCTCGAATGGGCGCATCGTTGTCACTCGGTACGACACATTGATATTGGTAGAAGCCGCGACTCCCATAAATTTTATTCCAGCCATGAATGGAATCGAGAGGATAGAAAAAGGGGTCGTAGCCAACAAGTCGACAATCCTCTCGCTCTCTTTGGCGATGATAATAGAGCGTGTTGAAGGCACGAATAGTGAACGAATTCAGGGTGTGATTCGGGAATTGAAAAGGGACGCTGAGTTTCAATCTTTTCTTGGGTTCAAAACCGTTCAGTTCCTCAACCTTTGCGTGATTTCCCCGGATGAAGTGGCCGCGCCCGATCTTCTCACCCCTCGCAAGACAATCGAGCCAGGAAACAGTGTATTCAAATCCGGACTCGCTTTCTTGAGAGAGGGAAAAGAACTCGGTTAAATTTTCTGTCTTTATCGTTTCTTGGTAAATCACGGGCGTCTCGATCCGCGGGACTCGAAACTCAGCCCAAGTGATGATTCCAGTCAGGCCCATTCCGCCGATCGTTGAATAGAAATATTCGGGATTCTCGCCTGGAGAACAGACACGGCGTGAGCCGTCGGATCGTAAAAGTTCAAAACTCAGAACATGGTGTCCGAAGTTTCCGGCGCGGTGGTGGTTTTTTCCGTGTACGTCGTTTGCGATCGCGCCACCTACCGTGATGAATTTTGTCCCGGGTGTTACGGGAAGGAAAAAACCTCGGGGGATCAGGAAGTCGAGAAGTTCCGAAAAAAGAACTCCACCCTCGCACTTGAGGGTGCCTTCGTTTGGATTAAATTCGATGAAATGATCTAGGGAGCGCATGTCCAAAAGCGCTCCGCCTTCATTCAAACAGTTATCACCGTAACTTCTACCGTTTCCGAACGGAAGAATCGTTTGGCCTAGCTTTAGCGTGGGAAAAGCGGAGTTTCGAGTTTCGAGTTTTAAGATTTCTTGAGTGGGTTTTTCGACGTTACCCCACGAACGGTACCGCTCCATCATTAGAGCGCAACCCAGAGTACAAGACCGAGCGTGAGCCCCAATGCCCAGGACGCGCGATCTTTAATGGCAAACACAACAGGATCCAGGCTCATTTCACCGCGGTGAGTGATGACCCAAACCCGCCCCACCCAAGTGAGAAGCACGGGAAGCGTGAGCCAGAGGCGATCAGGTTTAGAGTAGAGATCGGTGATTTTATCGCTATTTAAGTAGAGTGATAGAATCAAAATGCTAACCACGCTGCTACAAGTTCCGAGCGTGAATAAGACCGCAGCGTCTTGACGGCGATACGATCGTCCCGAGTTCTTGGCATCCGGAATTTTCAAAACTTCTGTGTAGCGTTTCACGAGCGCTAATCCGAAAAAGAAGAAGGTCGAAAAGGCGAGGAGCCATTGGGAGATCGGGGTGTCAGTGGCGTAGCCGCCTGCTAGAATTCTGAGGGAGTAAAATCCACCCAAAACGATCACATCCAAAATCACGATTCGTTTTACAATAAATGAGTAGGCGAGATTCGTCACGAAATAGAAAAGAATCACACCGACATAGGCACTCGGGAGTTGAAAGATGACTGCGAGATCGGCCAGAAACAAGAAAGTCAAAAGCGCGATTCCAGCCGGAATCGTCAGGTCACCTGCCGCAAGTGGGCGCTTTCGTTTTGTCGGATGTACGCGATCGCTGCCCAGATCGATTAAGTCATTAAAAACGTAGACGGTAGATGCAGCGAGGCTGAAGCCGAAGAAAGCCACAGATGCCGTAATCCAGGAGACGTAGTTCGTGTATTCGTGGGCTGCGAGCATCGGAACAAAAATGAGCAGATTTTTCGACCATTGGTGAATGCGTAAGCACGAAATGAGAGAGGCGATTTTTGAACGGGTTCCGATTTCGGGTAGCGTTCGAACGGGTGTGCCGTTTGTTCGAAGCCGCTCTTCGATCGAAGAATAGGGAACCGCTAGGATCGCCTCCTTTGAGGCCTGCCAAATCGGGAGATCAACCTTTGAATCTCCCACGTACCTGAAGTCCGCAATTCCGCGCTCTTGAAGGGAGAGGAGTTTAGATTTTCCGGAAAGGTTTTCGTTTGTCGAACCCCAAGCTCCTTGAAAAAAGCCGATGTGGGTTGCGATCGATTGAACCCATGCGTCTGGCGATGCCGAGACGAGAAGCTTTTTCGCGTGGGGTTCCTCTTCGAGGAGTTTAATGACCGACTCCCGATAGGGGAGTGAGCTCGGATCGATCGTTATTTCGCTGGCTAAAAAGTTTTTTGCCGCAAGTTTTCCGCCCCGGAGCCAGGCGGCCAAAAAGAGGAGTATTGACCAAGGTTTTTTCTTCAGCGCCTGAAGCAAGGCTTCGAGGAGAAGATCGGACCGGATGAGCGTTCCGTCCAAATCGACGACCAGAGTGATGCTTTTCATTGCATCCGGGTTAACGCTCGCTTGGGCGGCGGAATGGGTCTGGGTCATTATTCAAGGTTCAAGCTCTTTTCCATTAGAAACAAGGGTTTATTGAATTTTTAGGGCGCATCAAATAGTTTGGTAGCACATGGAATCTCGAGCGGGCTTTTTTGAACGAAGTGAAGCTGGAATCGTCAATTTTTTGGCGACGCTTTCTATTCGTAAGATCTTGATCGTCGCGTTCATTTTACGGGTTTTTGCTGCCTGTTTTTCGCATCGCTATTACCACCCCGACGAACACTTCCAGGTTTTGGAGCCTGCGTTTGGAATCGTTCATGGTTTTTGGATGAAAACTTGGGAATGGGAGCGGGGAATTCGTTCCTGGGTTTTCCCAGGACTCCTGGTTCCACCGCTCGCCCTTCTAAAAACTCTTCATATCGAGAACCCCTGGGTCGTGGGCGCTTTCATTCGCCTTTTAATGGGCACTTTCTCGCTGCTCGGAGTTTATTACTCCTATCGGTTAGCCCGAGTCTATCTCAGCGAAAACCAAGCGAAGGCATTCTCATTCTTTATCGCTATCACTCCGGCCTTCATCTTTTTCGGCGTTCGAACACAGCCTGAAACCGTTTGTTCGATCCTCGGGCTTATTTCTCTCGTATGGATTTTGGAAAATCGGTCGCCACGCTCGCTCTTCCTCTCGGGTGTTCTTTCGGGCATCGCGTACATGATTCGCTTCCAGTCTGGAGTTTTCACTCTTGGGCTCGGGCTCGTTCTTATTTTTCAAAAGAGGTTCAAGGGGTTTACCCTTTTTAGCTCCGGCGTCCTACTCATGGTCGCGATTCAGGGAGTAATCGACGTCATAACGTGGGGGCATGTTCTACACTCTACGATCGAATATGTGCGTTTTAACTTGATCGAGGGTGGTGCAGCGGCATGGTTTGGAGAAAAACCGTGGCATAAATTGTTCTTAGGGGTTGGACGTATTTTCGGTTTCACAAATCTTCCGCTTATTTATGGTTACGCGATTTACGCCTTCCTAAAGCGGCGTAAAACAGTATGGCCACTCTTTATCACGCTCTTTCTCTTTCAGGGCTTTCACCACCTACTGGCCCACAAAGAAGATCGATTTCTCATTCCCGTTTTTCCGGAGCTTCTCTGTTTGGCGCTTATGGGTTTCACCTTTCACTTTGAGAAGAGTGTGAAGGCTGCACGAATCATCGCTCTCATTTTCATATTAGGATGGATGGGACGAGCTGTGACCTGGAACTGGGGATTTAAAGACCCGACGATTTTGCGAACCTATCGCGTGGGACAAGACCCGGCAACGCGCGGAGTAGTCATGCTTGGCAGCGGCGAGCATGAAACGGGAGGCTATTTTTATCTGGGTCGAAATATTCCGTTTCAGGTGGCCCGTGCCGCAAGCGAGATCGATAAAGAGGCCTTCGGAAAATCCATCAATCGTTTTATCCTCGGAAATAGCCTCGATTACCCTTTCGAAGATGTAGTGAAGGGTGTTGGGCTTTATACGGAAGGCTTAAGCTGCGTGAAATTACCGGCCATGGGAATGAATACCTGGGCTTGCGAGAAGTAGAATCAAGCGGCTTTTCCCTGGTGTC
>CAYOJT010000178.1:2123-6570 GCA_964404365.1 uncultured Bacteriovoracaceae bacterium | reverse complement strand
ACGTAATCTGAGATATGAGAATAAACTTTAGAGATGCCCATATCGCGCGTACCAATCACCAGCGCAACAGGCCCCAAGAAAATAATAGTCGTTAATACGCTGTAAAGAATTTCACGTTTCCGATGTCGCCGCGCAGGGGTCTCCGGGTAGAGGGACCTCTCCCTTAACTTCGGATAGAACCATTTCCAAAACACAAGCCAAGCCCCTCCCGCGATGAAAAAGTAACGGAAGAGATTTACGCCCCATTGAATCGCGAGCACCTGAAGAAACGGCCTTTCCAAGAGAGTGTCCATACTTATAGAATATGAGTAATCGCTCATAATCAGTACTCGCGTTCTAATTCGACGCCGTATCAGGAACCCATGAAATGAAAAAAGCCGAGAAAAAACAACCGCTTCAGGACCGCTCAAAACAGACCGTGAAATCCATTTTAGAAGCTTCTACTCGCATTTTGGGAAAAGACGGTATTTCGGGTCTGAATACAAACCGGATCGCCGAAGTCGCAGGCGTGAGTATCGGTTCGATCTATCAGTTCTTCAAAAACAAAGAATCGATTTTAGAAACGCTACTCACCTCTGTCCTCGATCGAAACCTAGAAGAAATCATGAAAATTCTAGACGACGAAACTGTCGAGAAAGACATCCGGAGATTTTTCGAAAAACTCGTGGAGGGCGTGTTTACCAACTTCGATCATCGCGGAACTCTCACAACGGCGCTGCTCGAAAACGCACCACAACTTGTCGGAGTGAAGCGATTTCAGAAAATCGACGAAAAGATCATCCCGATTCTTTTGAAAACCATGAAGGAACGCGGAATTAAAATTCGCTCTCAGGATCCAGAAATGGCACTTTTTATCATCTCGCAGGCGCTGAGAGGCGTCGTTTCGATGGCCTATTTACGAAAATTTAGCGCCGAGGAAAAAACACGGGTGAAGCGCGAACTCGTCGAACTTTGTGTCCGTTACATGGAAGTTTAATCCCATCAGTGCTGCGCGACTACGCGATCTTCAGCGTCAGAGATTTTAGCTAATTTTTCGAAATCTTTGGATTCGCGATTCCAAAAATACGTGAGCACAACCGCCACGAAAGCGAGCCCCGTCGAGAGACCGATCCAAATTCCGAAAACACCTTTCCCTAAAACAAATGCGCAGTAATAGCCGATCGGAAACCCTACTCCCCAGTGCCCGATGAGATTAGTGATCGCCGCGATTCGCGTGTTTCCGATTCCGCGAAGGGCGCCTGTCATCAGCGCCTGTGTACCATCAGTGAGCTGAAAGAGACCCGCGAGCCAGAGCAGACTAAACGCTACCCCGTAGACGCTTTCGGACGGCGAATAGAGCGAGAGGATTTTTTCAGGAAATAGGAGCATGCACGCTGCAGTGGTTCCCATAAATCCGAGAACGAGCCACCAACTTTGGTAACCGGAAAGTCGGGCGAGCTTGAAATCTCTTGCACCCATTGCCTGGCCCACAAGGACGCTCGTAGCGGAGGATATTCCCATCGGAACGATGAAAGTCATCGAAGCAGAATTCAGAACCATCTGGTGAGCGGCGAGCTCGTCTGCTGAAAATTTCGCACAAAGGGCTGTCGCCAGCGCAAACACGCCCACCTCGAAGAGCATTTGAGTCGCAGAAGGAAATCCAAGTCGGGCGATCTGAGCGAAAATCGGGCGATCAAATTTAAAGCCCATTTTTCGAATGAACTGATGGCTCCTCTGGTCCCTAAAATAGACGATACCGAACAGCGTGAGCGCCATGAAGGCACGTGAGATGAAAGTTGCCCAAGGCGAGCCGGAAAATCCAAGGGATGGAAAGCCGAAACGGCCTTCGATAAGCGCAATATTCAGAAAGTAGTTCAGTATATTTGCGACAATCAGCACAACTAGCGTCGGAATCGCGATTGAAGCGGCCTGAAGGTAGCCACGACAGGCGTTAAAAAAGAAGACGAAGATTAAACTCGAAGCCGTGATATCTAAAAACGATTGGGCAAACGGTAGAACTTCCGCATTAAAACCAAACGCTCCCAAATGCGCGGACAAAAAGAGAACGATTCCGGTTCCTGGAAGCGCGATGAGAAGACTTAGGTAAAGCGCCTGCACAAACGCACGATATGCGTTCTCGGGTCTCCCCTCACCGATAGCGTGTGAGGCTGGGAAATCCATTCCGTAAAGAAAACCTAAACCTGTGACCATGACCCAAGCGAACATGGCACCACCGAGACCTAAGCCGCCTACTGCGGGTGCCCCCAGTCTTCCGACGACGATGAGATCGACTGTCGGCATGAGCATGATTCCGAGATAGGTGAATGCGACGGGGAGTGCGAGTTTCAGGGTTCTTTTCATGGTCTCCGATCATCCTATCCTCGATCGGCGATATTTTCGACCCTCCAAAAAAGAAAAGACCCAGAATCATTTCTGATTCTAGGTCTTTTTCGTTCAGCAATTCGAAACGGGCTATTTCTGTTTATGGAAAATTCAGTTTACGAACCGCTCAAGTTCCTTAGTTCTTGAGGTAACGCTTACAGATCATGTCGATCTCGATTTTAGCGCCGTTACGTTTATTGAGCGTAAGGAGAGCTGCCATTTTCTTTCCAGCCGACACAGGAGTGCTGTAGGAGAAGTCGACATCGAGGTCGATATCGCGAAGCTGTCCAAGCTTCGTTCCACCGATCAACTCACCTTTACGGGAGCTCTCAACGTAGCGGAGATCAACGTGAGCGGAATACGAAGCGCCGGATTGGCTGAGCAGAGTGTTGTCTGCTGGGAAGGTCGCGATCGTTTTACGGCCGCTCGAAATATTTGCATTCGAGAGAACCATGATTGCGCCGTTACGAGTTCCTTCGGAAGCTTCGGTTTGATTGAAGACTTTTACGTTCAGTCCGTCGTCGCTCGAACAGACGAATCCGTCTGCTTTTGCGGAAGTTACGGTGACGAGTGCTGCGAAGGCGATCATTGCGAATTTCATTTTTTTATCCTTTGTAAGGTCCGGCATCTCTGCCGTCCGGTTACAGCCGGTTTTTCGACTGGGTGTTGGTTTTTGACTTCTTCATCCCCGGTGTCTCGCCGCCCCTGTTTTGCGGCCTCCGTTTTCAGGAATGAAGCGTGAGTACGGGAAAAATACGAAACTGAGAAATGCAAAAAAACACTTCTTGTTATGCGATATATAGATATCGAGTAGGTAAGCTATTTTCGGCTTCGAAACTGCTATAGCCCGCCAACCGCGGCCACGAATTTCACTCAGAACAGCTATAAACGCCCTGATGAAATGGCCGTCACATAAGACACATTATCGAACGCTATCCGGTAAGAGATAATTTTCAGATGCGAGTTTTTAGGGCAATTGCACTTTTTATCTTTTTGTCCGCATCTTCCTGTATCAACCCAATTCCAGCAGAAGACAGCGCTTCACCCTCACCTTCCGCAAATCCGCAACCGACACCGACTCGCGCCCCTAATCCGACGCCTACAATGGCACCCGGAGCACCAACGCCTACGCCAACTCGGGCGCCCACTCCAACGCCGACTGTGGTTTCAGCGACACCAACACCCACTCGAGTGCCGACACCTACTCCAACGGCTACTCCCGGTGGCCCAACGCCGACACCAGGTGTAGTTCCGGGCATGGCAGGAAATCCACCGCCTGCACCGAATCCCGGGCACTTACAAATTTGGCCCCGAAACGTGACTGGAAACGTTTATCCCGCATTCAATAACTACGATGCGGTGGTCTTTCTACCTTCGACCTACGGACAGGATCCGAATAAAAAATGGCCGCTTGTAATTTCGCTTTATGGAATTTGCGGGAAAGTCCTCTCAAACGATCACTCGAACTTCACAGCCGGAGAAGTGAACCGAGAGGGATTCATTAAACAAGTCTGGGAAGGAAGCACCCTTCAATCGACGTACGGAGCGATCGTCATTGCACCAGAAGCCAGACCTGTGGGCGGAACCAATCAATGTGACGCCTGGTGGAACGCGACTTACAATGGACGTCTCATTCAAGATGCGATCACCTACTATAAAGTCGATCCGAACAGAGTCGTGATGACGGGGCTTTCGTCTGGAGGCGGAGGAACGGATGACCTCATGATGGCTTATCCGAGCCTGCTCGCAGGGGCGGCCGTCGCATCCTACACCGCACCAGGAACGAATAGCACGAATGTCAGCGAGGTCTGCCCAACCGCGCACATCAACGTTTGGGTGAATGGAAATGAAGACGACGGCACCTTCAATTCGTCGAGCTGGACGCCTGCATATTGGAGTAACCCTGCGGTCGCATATTCTACAAAAATCGCGCAGTGCCCGGGTTATAACTCAACCTTCAAAGCAACCTTAAAGCCTACAGGCGGGCACACAGGCTGGGATACCTGGTACGGGTCTAGTGAACTTCAGACTTGGCTCATCAACCAGATGAAACATTAATTCTCGGTTCGAGGCGAAAGACTCCGTC
>CAYOJT010000178.1:0-2023 GCA_964404365.1 uncultured Bacteriovoracaceae bacterium | reverse complement strand
GTGTCGACTTTCTTTTGAAGGCCGAAAAGGCGGTTACAAACTTCGTCGTGGTACGCTTCAGTGATCTGCTTCGAGCGGGAGCTCATCGCTTCTTCTGAGTTTGCGATTTGGTAATAACCGAACTGAGTGCAGGACTGATACATCCAGGATCGCATTCCGAACCCATCAATGTAACTGAGTGGATCGATGCTCTCCGCTCCTTGGAAAGTATCCATCAGAGTCGTGATTCCGAAGTCGGAGAAAAGCTCCACGCCCACTTTCCCATAAGCATTCACAATCGCATCGATATCGTTCCCAGCGTTGATGAGCGCATCACAGAATTTCTTCTGGTAGCCGTACTGAATCGCGATCGCTGCCATATCTGCGATTGCGTATAAAAAGTCGCGATCATCGCGAACTTCAGCGCCATCGAAGATCTTACGAACTTCGATGCTCTCCGCTTGGCCTAAGCTCAAACGACGCTCAACTTCAGCCACCGTTTTTTGAATTCGGGACAGGCACTCCCCGCTTGCGACCTTCGCGATGTGGCGGTCGTATTCGTAAAAATCAGCTTTCGCGAGAACCGGAGCAGATGAAGCAAGCGCTCCGACCACCAAGTCGGGATGCTTCATGCGATAAAAGGCCGAGAGACTTCCGGAGTAGGAGCCGCCGATAGCGATCCATTTTCCGGTGAGTCCAAGCTTTGTCATGGCGAACTTTTGGAAGTCGGCAAGATCTTCGATGGCTTGCTCTTGAGAAAGATAAATCAGGTTTTCATTCGAAAGATCGATCGTCGGCATCGAGTAACCGTAGTAGCGATGTTCAAGCGCCACGAGATGCGCGCCCAAACGCTTCGCTTGAGCGTTGATCGGATCCATGTCGGAAGCGCCTCCGCAGGTTGCTTCACCGCAGATGACATAAAGAACGGGAGAATTCGCGCCCGCCGCGTATTGGGAATCGACCCAGAAGCGCTGCTTGAAAGTTTTTGCATTACTCGAGAAGTGATCGACGAGTTGATCGAATTCCTGCGCATTCGCCTGAACGCGCTGATCGGTGTGGCCCTTCAATTTTTTCTGATAAAGGTATTCCTTCAAGTCCGCCTGAGCGACAGAAGAACCTAGGGTGAACACGGCCAATGAGAGAATCGTCAGTACTCGAGTTTTCATGGAAAGAGGGTTACCCGAACCCCATCTCCAATGGCAATACACCCCCCGCTTTTAACCTCGAATGTGAATTGACTGCGCTATGCGTCATTCGTTAGGAATAGTACTCTCTATCGTATTGGAGCGTAGCTCAGTGGCAGAGCACTGCCTTCACACGGCAGGGGTCGCTGGTTCAACCCCAGTCGCTCCAACCATTTTCAAAGCCGCCCGGAAGCACCGGGCGGCTTTTTTCGTTTCACACTAACCACTTAAAATCACTGAAGGGTGTCGGCGGTCCGAGAGCGGAATCGTTCGTGAAATTTCACGAAATTTCAGAGTCTGGCTTCTTTTGTGCTTCTCGTGTGCTCCTATGGATGACCGTCCCGTCAAGGCTGGAATGTGATCGTTCTTTTCCTGGAATCGAATTTTGAAAGAGCATCTGGAACATTCAACCTCATATCCGCGTGCTGGTTAACGCATTAAGCTGAGTTCAATGAACTGGCCTTGCCACAATCTACTTTCAGGCGCCTTCGGCCTAGAGCAAACGGCGTGGATTACCAGATCCGACACTTAAACACATTCGACTTCTGGATTAGACATTCCTCCTTAAATTCGAAGTCGAAGTTAACTCGCTAACCTCAATGACTCCCAGATAAAGCCTGTGAGCTCGCGCGCACAGGCTGTAATCGCTTTATTTCGGTGTTTCCCCGCAAAAACCATCTTCGTCGATTTTTTGTAAAGCCTCTTCATGCACCGATCCGCGACGTCAAGAAACTCCGGAGGTGTGATCTCGCGTTTAAACCTGAGCCTCCGACTGATGCGCGGCACTCGAGTCGCAAACTGGCAGCTCTCGATTAAAGTTCGCCTCAAATGCGAGTTCCCGAGACGAGTAATCCCGAATT
>CAYOJT010000177.1:0-6585 GCA_964404365.1 uncultured Bacteriovoracaceae bacterium | reverse complement strand
TGTCGACAGGACTGTTGACCATAATCGGATATAAGCGAGCTGTTGACCGTTTTTCCTGGCACGGACCCTGCTCATGGAGGCTACGAACTTTGTGAAACGGAAGCTGTACGTTTGCAGAAAAGAGCGAGTTTGCTCTTCATCCGCGTTCACAAGGAAATTGAATCCATAGGACGTAGGTACCGAAGATGAATCACACTATCGAAACCAAGCCAGCCACGGAAATTAACTGCCTCGAAGCCACTCACCTCTCTCAATTTTTAAAGTTCTGGATGGACTCGCGGAACGCAAAACGCACAATGCCCCTCTCGCTCCGGTCGGTCGCGGCGAATTTGGGGATTTCACCCTCGATGCTTTCTCGCCTCATCTCGGGCACACGAAATCTTTCAATCGAGAGTTACCGCGTTTTATCTGAAAAGATGCGGCTCTCCCCTGAAGAAAAAGAACATTTTCAGCGCCTCACCGAGAGCGCAAAACTCGCTGGCCCCAGCCGTTCACGTTCGGATTCCGCTCGCACGCCAAATACTCGTTACGGAACTCGCCGCGCACCGCGCGGCACGGAGCCAAGCGATCCGATCGAGAGCCGCTTACTCTCATCCCTGATCGATCTCTATGCTCAACGCCGACATTCCTCGAATGACCAGCCACTGAGCCAAGAGTTACTTCCAAGCGCAAAAGCGATTATGGATCGCTGTTTGGATGAGCTCGCGCGTTTAGCGCGTGAATCGCGTGATGAGAAGCCGACAAATGCAGATGTGGCTTAGAGAGCAATGGATCGAATAATTTTATATTTAGATCACTTGCGATGAGTTGAAATGATTGGATTTCCCCGCCGCCCGAAATTGACCATAAAACTCTGTGATACCTTGTTGATATGACATCAACATTGATCGCGATTTCCGGTCCTGCAGCAACAGGGAAGTCTTCATTGGCCCGGGAACTATCCCAGGAGTACGGTTGGCCCGTCTACTCGAAGGATTTCTTTAAAGACCCTTTTTACGAAATTTTAGGATATCCCAAATCGATTGAAGATCATGCTTTGCTGGGTCGTCTCGCGCATGAATGTATGGATCGCGTTGCCGAAGAGGCGCTGAGAAATAACAAGTCGGTTATTATCGAAGGCCCGCTCGCCGACGCGAACTATCGGCCCTATTTCGAACGCTTGCGAAGTAAATACGCGACTCAGATACTGCAAATTCAGCTGGTTTGCGACGGAGAAACGCTCTTAAAACGATGGATCGAGCGCGAAAAATCCGGCGCAACTCATCCGGGTAACCAGGGACTTAAATTTTTGGATAAAATGAAACCCCAGTTGCTCATAGGCAGACTTCCAAAAATTCAGTTCGATTCTCCAATACTCGAAGTGGTTACAACCCGATGGGAAGAAAATCATTTCGCATCTGTACTAAGCTGGGTTGGCGCTCAAATCGACCGACCTATTGATCCTTAACTCCTATTTTTCGTCGCTTACTTGGAAGGATAGGTGTGGTCGCTTCGAGGGTATCAAGCCGTTCGAACACAATTCGAAAAAGCTTATCTGTTCCTTTCTCGAGTTCTGTAACCCGATGGGAAAGAGACTCTTCCAGGAGAATCCGCCTAACCCTCACGAAGGTGCGCATGATAGCGACATTCACCCGTATGGCACGTTCGCTATTCAAGATTCCCGAGAGCATGGCTACGCCTTGTTCCGTGAATACCAGCGGTGAATATTTACGGTGAGCCCCACGACCTGTTTTTAAGGTGCCAATTTGGTACCTTAAAACTTCGTATTCATCTGGGGTGAGCTGAAACATGAAGTCATCAGGGAAACGTTCAAGATTCCGGCGAACCGCCCGATTTAAAGACTTGGTCTCAACTTGATAAAGTGCGGCCAAATCTTCATCCAACATGATCTTTTGGCCTCGGATGACGAAAATCATTCCCTCGATCGACGACAGATTGATAGAGTTCATTCCCACTTCAAATCAAGACCCGTTCCAGCGCACACTCTGACCGTAAGATTCGATACATGGGCTATGCGGATGAACGAAGGAATTTGGCGCGAGCCTCAAACTATCCGGCTAGAGTGCAACCGAAGCGATCAAATAAGTCTAGGGACCTAACATTACGACAATTCGGCTCCCAAATTGAGAGCTAATCGAGCGGCGTAAACTTCGTCTCATTAGGCTTCAAAAGCCCAATCTCACGAAGGCGCTGATCCAGATAACTTCCAGCCGAATAACGATCCGAAAGTTTCACGTTGAATCGCGGGTGAATGAAGACCGGCATTGAGTAGCGTGGAAGCTTAGCTTCAGGGCCGTTCGGATTCACAACTTGATGGGTCGTCGAAATGTAATATCCGCCCGAAGCTTCTTGAAGCATATCTCCGGCATTGATCACCATATCGCCCGGATTACATTCGACTGAAATCCAGTTACCGTTTAAGTCTTTCACCTGAAGGCCGGGAGCGGTCGCAGCCGGCAGCAAAGTGATCAGATTAATATCCTCGTGAGCAGCGGCACGGATCGCGCCCTCTTCGTGACCGTCATTGAGGGGCGGATAATGAAGGATGCGCATGAGCGTCTCTTCAGAGTTCAGAGTCATGTCCGTCAGAGGCATCGAGAAACGAGCGGAAACTTCTTTCGGAGAACTGGTCTGAATCCAGGTGAGGAGCTCTTTTGCCAGCGCCTGCATTCCATCAAAAAGCTCGCGAGTCTTTGGTCCCAACCCACTTGGGGTTTTCGTTTTCACGTAGAGGTGAAAAAACTCTTTCAAATCTTTTTGTTTAAAGCCCTTTGCGTTTTCGGTTTTGAAAGGGAAGTACCCTTCTTGAGTTTTCGTATCGAAAACGTATTTGAATTTCTCTTCGCCTTGAAACCACTTCGCCCACTCCGCAAAAACTTCATTGATGAGTGTGTGAGAAATAGGGTGATTCGAGACCACTGCGAATCCCGAGTTTTTCAGGGATTCACAAAAAAGCTTCGGCGAGCCTGGATGCCCGTAAGGGACTCGAAGAACTTTCATCATGCGTGTGCAGTATTTAGTATTTACCGCACTGAGTTACCACTCAAAAATGCGGATTCTTCGCTTCTAATTCCCGCATCAATCGGGATCTCGGTATCGCGTCCGATTGACCTGATTAAACTGATTTAATTTAATCATTTGCATTTAATATCGCGCTGCGTTATGAATATGTACCTTTATGAAGTGGGTAGCTTTCATTCCACCACGCTTCCGTCGCCAGGTCTTAGAGGCGGCTCAACACGATCGCGTTCCGGTCTATCTCTCAGGCGAGAATGGATCAGGGAAGAGTGCGATTGCGCGTTGGATCCACGAAAACTCCCCTCGTTCGCGCCAGCCCTTCGTTATGCTCGAGCGCGGAAAACCCCTCATCGAACAAACTTTAAGCGCAAAATCCGGAACCATCGTCATCGAACTCGGTGGAAGCATCGAAGAGATGCTGACTTCTGAAGAGCAAACCCTCCTCCTTCGCGCCCTCAAAACTCAATCGTTCGAAATGCCGGGTGAAGTTCGAAAGATTCTCTCTGCACGAATTATTTTGAGTGCACCGGTGAAGCTCGAAGAACACAGCGCCTTCTATCCTTATTTCGCGAACTTCCGAATACACCTTCCGTCACTCGCAGAACGGAAGAATGAATTCGAAGACATCGTACTTGGGATTTTGTCGGAGATCGCAGCGGAGTCTAAAAAACACCACATTAAGGGACTTGAGCCCGACGCGTGGTTTGCGCTCCTCGGTCACTCCTGGCCTGGGAACTTGCGCGAGCTTAGAAACGTCTTGAAAATCGCCGCACTCAAATGTCAGACGGATCGCATTTCTATTTTCGATCTACCCGATTTCGAAAAACTCGATCCCAATCTTCACGCAAATCGCGCCCTTTTCGAAAAGGCTACAATTCGCGAGCTTTTAGTGGCTTTGAAGGGTGACTTGAACGAAACCGCGCGAACCCTCAGAATCGAGCGCACGGAGCTCGATTCCAAGATGAAAGATCTCGGTATCAGCCTCTAATTACGGAAACGAAGAGCGCCTTATTTGGTAAGCTCGTAACCGAGCTTTTTCGCTTTCTCAGCGTCTTTTGCAGAAATCAGAAAATGATTCTCATTCCCCGTCGCGATTCCGCAGACTGCGGCATGCATGAGGCCGTCGTTTGCTTTTTTCGCTTCGAAGACTTCGATGCCCGCTTTTTTGAGCTCGGCTTTTCCCACCTCGAGAGGTGTGACGGATTTTTTATCCGCATCACACGCAAGACCGCCGTCCGGTTTTTTCACCCAGACCTGACCGTTCGCAGGTGCGCTCATCGCCATCGGCACTTCTTTCGGTGCTTCAGGTTTTTTCTTCACACCGAAGGCGTGAGCGCCGGAAATCGAAAGAAACAAAACAGCGAGAAGCGCCGTTTGTTTAGCGAAGAACACGAAAGCCAACTTTCATGATGGCTTGGTATTCAGCAACTTTTCCGTCTTTGATCGCGCCGCGGAATTCGGTCACTTGGAACCAGTCCAAGCCTTCGAGAGAGTCCGATGCATCCGCAACAGCGTTTTTGATCGCATCTTCGTAGGAGTTTTTCGAAGTACCGACGAGCTCGATCATTTTGTAAGTGCGGGACGATTTTGATTCTTTTTTTGCCATAAAATCCTCGTGTGGTTTTAACCCTGAGAGTTGAGATAAGTTTTGTTTGGGTAGGGTATATTGCGGCGCAAAACCAGTCTCAAGAGAATTCCCCTAGCCCCCTCGAAAATCCCGCCTCATAATAAGACCTAGAACAGGCGGGTAGACCTATGGACTCTGAAAAATCAAACATTTCATGGAGTTGTCTAGACGAGAAGGTCTTCTTGGATTTTCCCTACCTTCAAATTGTTGAGCGCTTGTGCCGGAATAACCACTCGAAAGCCGACGCCGAACCGGGTCGCTTCTACGTTTTGAAGTCTCGCGACTGGTGCAACATCATCCCGATTACAGAAGATGGAAAAATCGTCCTGATTCGTCAGTTCCGCGCCGGAACCCTTTCTCCTTCGTACGAATTTCCAGGAGGCGTCGTTGAATCTTCGGATGCTGACATTCAAGCCACCGCCATTCGCGAAATGATCGAAGAAACAGGATACGAACCCACCTCCACTTCCCAGTGCCGATTCTTGGGAACGAGTCACCCGAATCCCGCGCTTCAAGACAACAAGGTTCACTCACTCATCATTAAGGGCGTGAAAAAATCTCGCGCTCAGGAACTCGATCCTTTTGAGGACATCGAAGTCTTAGAAGTTTCTCCGGATGAGCTTTTAAAATGGGTTCAGACAGGAAAGATCTCGCATGCGCTTATGCTTGTGGGCTTATTTCATCTTCTGATGGGATCAAAAGGTTCAGCCGATTCTCTCAAAGCTGAATTGAAATAACTTCCGATGCGGGCTTCAAAATCAGCTTGAAGCGCCGATCGAATTTTCCACCCGAAAATTTCTTGCAACACGATAGACACGCAAGCGTCCCGAGCTTCCGCCTCGCCGGAAACTCCTGCGAACAATTCGGACACTGATAGAAATATTTCGGCGGGCGAACTTTCGGAACCGGATTGTAGCGACTCGCTCCGACCTGTTTCATCTTTCGATAAAACTCCTCCGTGTGGCCATAAGGACGTCCCCGAACCCAAAGCCAATAGTGGATCATTTCGTGTGCAATAGTATCGACAATGTGGCGCTTCCCGTCGTGTTCCTGGATCAGATAACTGGCCACTTCAATTTTCGCGGGCTTCAAGCGAAAGAAACGGCGTGACCCGGGAATAAAACGGCCGGCAGAGCTGCGGAGCCTGGAGTTCCAGCCCAATAGCGGCGCATCCAAAAAGCCATCGAAGTGCTTCTGGTTCAGATCATCAAAAATCTGGCGCAAAGAAATTTCGTCCATCGCTCGGCCTAACCCTTTGAGCCCAAGTATCTATCGAATTAAGATAGAAAGAAGCAATAAAAAGGGAGCAAAATACTGAAATGGCCCTCAAACCCGATCAACGTTTCGCGTATGAAACCGTCCAAGTCTTCGAAGATGGAGAATGCATCTTTGCTGAAGGCGATACGGGCCGCGATCTCTACATCATTCAAAGTGGTGCAGTCGAAATTCGTAAAAACACTCCCACTGGAACTTTGAAGCTCGCTCAATTCAAGAAAGGCGACTTCTTCGGTGAGATGGCGCTTCTCCAAAGTATTCCCCGTTACGCAGGAGCGTACTCCCGAGGTCGAACGCGACTTCTCACGCTTCAGCCGGGAGGTTTCCTTCTCAAGATTCGTCGCGATCCGACTTTTGCTTTCGAAATGATTCAACAACTTTCTGAGCGCGTGAAATTTTCAAATGATCGCCTCATCGATGCGATTACTCGCCTAAAACTCCCGAAAGAAGAAGTCGATCGAGTCCTCGACATCGTCCCACCCGCAAATCGCGTAACCCCAGACGCAAAATGATCACGACCGTAAACAATAAAAAAATGGTCATCATCTCGGATCTCCACTTGGGAAATCCGTTCTCGACTGCAAGCCGACGCGTGATTCAATTCATGCACTGGGCGGCACATGAGGGATACGACATCTGCATCAACGGAGATGGTCTTGAAATCG
>CAYOJT010000176.1:0-6647 GCA_964404365.1 uncultured Bacteriovoracaceae bacterium | reverse complement strand
ACGATATGAAGATGCGGCTTGGGCGATGGAAGAGTCCCGGCGCTATCCTGACCAATCGACGACCTCCTGTTACGGTTCATTTCTTGGATTCACCACCTATCGAAATCCGACGCTGACCGCTGAGGTTAAAGAAAAGATTTTCACAGAGGAGTCTCTCACCTACTACGGAGTGAGGCTGTTTGCCGCTTTTTACGAACAGGACCGAAATGCACTTCACCTATCGGTGGCATTTCTAAATTCCATACCCGCTAATACGAAGACACTTACACGGGCCGCGTGCTGCAATTTCACTCCCAATATCGAGCGGCTTTGGGAACTCTGTTCAGTGATTGATAAGAGCATCCCCCTTAAGTTACCGGAGATCTGCGCTCTCAGCTTCAAGTCTAAAAAATGGGCCACGGAACACTTCTTTTGGTCGGGAAACAAGGCTTCGCTTGAAAAAGGGAATACGAAGTGAAGCTAAAGAGATTCTTTCAATCTGACTTCGGATTCTCCGTATTACTCTACTCTTTCTTTTTCATGACCTTTGGACGAGCCGACCTCATTTTTGGAATCTGGAAAACCCCCGATATCGCCACATCTATTCCGCCTGTTGACGAGCTCGGCTATATGGGCCGCTTAGAGAGCTATTTGAACTTCGTATTCAAGCCGTTTGATAATACTTTTCGGAGCATTAATAATTTTTACGCACCTGGAACCTCCATCGCTTGGCTCCCAGGCGGAGTTCTCTCAAAAGTAATTTCGCCCACATTAACCGGAGACCCATTGCACTCACACTGGGCTTTTATGGCGGCTTATTCATCGCTCTTCTGGATTTTAATTTACTTTCTGACCATTAAAATTTGTGAAGAATTGAAGTTCATTCCTGTCAGGGTCGCTGATCAGCCTAGAGAACGTTCTTCCCACGCTTTTGTGTTGGCGATCGTGATCTGCTTTCAAATCCTTCATTATTCATTTCATCGTGTTCTGATGAGTCACGGGGTAGAACTTACGTTTTCACTCCTTACACTCTATTTCGCCACCAAAAACCGTCTCTCTCTAGCTCTCGTGTTCGCAGGTTTCCTCGCCATTACCCGATTCAATGATGCGCCGGTCTTCTTGGTCGTCTTCGGACGATACCTGGATACAAAGAGAGAACCCATAAGTTTGAGATCGACCCTTCTTCTCGTGCGAAGACATTACATCCTATCCTTTTCGACTTTAGCAGTAATCACATGGGTATTGAGAACCGCCTTCATTACTGGCTATTCGAAGTTCAGGTTCTTTGACCTACTGATCGGTCTAAAGCCCTGGGACTTTCTTTATTTTTTCATGGCACCAGACTGGGGAGTGTTCTGGCTTCTTCCCGTTTGGATGGTCGGTTTCATTTTAGGCTGTATTCACGTGAAAACATTGAGCAACGCTTCGCGCGCGGCATTGCTCTGGTTCGCTCTTGAAATGTTTCTTTGTGTCGGATGGAGATCGAACGGTTCCGATTTCGGTCAACGCTATTTGATCGGATCATGTCCGGCACTTCTGCTCGTCTGGGCCGAGCTACTCACACTCATGAAACCAGTCGTAGAGCGTCGATTTAAGACCCTCTTACGAATCAACGCCGCATGGCTGTGCGTTCTCACGATCGTATTTTTCACCCTACCTACGACCTACGTCGAAAATGAGATCTTCATGATCGACGCATTCAAGGTTCTTTTTCACCGAGAATTTTGGGAGCGAGCCTTCCAACTTTCCACTTTTGGATCGGTAAGCATATACCTCATGCACGGCATGAGCGACTTGCTCCCACTACTTGAGCGACCACGCTCATTTGTTTCTGAAGTGGGCTGGAAGTTTTGTTACAGCTATTTTTTGATTTGTTCAGGGATTGTGAGTCTTTACTTCGTTTCACGATTCAAGGATCAAAAGCCCAAAAATTAGCCACTACTCTTCGGAATTATCAACACCGAGTCCCAGTTTCTGTAGGCGATAACGGAAACTCCTAAAAGTAATTCCAAGAAGATTTGCCGCTGCCTTCTTTTTACCCTTACAAAGTTCCATCGCGCGAAGCATGTAATAACGCTCTACTTCCGAAATAATATCATCGAGATTTAAGGCACGTTCAGATGAATTGAGAGGGGGAAGATGCCCTGGAGTAAAGGCCGCGGTAGTAGGAGAGGTGCTCGGCGCCGAGCCCTGAGGGGCCTGGGACCATTCGGGCATCGACTGCGGCTTCGTGATGGCAAGTGTACGAATTTCAATCGGCAAACAGTCGACCGTAATTTGAGGGTTACTTTCTAATGTAACCGCTCGTTCGATGACGTTCTCGAGTTGGCGCACGTTTCCAGGCCACTCATATTGACTAATTTTCACGAGCGCTTCGGGCGAGAAATCGATCAGTTCTTTTTTCTGCTGCTGACTGAATTTCTGTAAAAAATACCGCGCGAGAACTTCGATGTCGCGACCTCTCTCACGAAGAGGCGGCGCTTTAATTTGAATGACATTCAAACGGTAGAATAAATCCTCGCGAAATTTCCCCGCCTTTACCTCTCGTTCAAGGTCCCGGTTCGTAGCGGCGATAATGCGAACGTCGATTCGAATGTCTTGGTTATCGCCTACCCGACGAATGATACGTTCCTGGATTGCGCGCAGGAGCTTAACCTGCATGCTGAGTGGAAGCTCACCTATTTCATCGAGAAAGAGCGTTCCACCCGTTGCGGACTCAAAAAGTCCTGCCTTATCAGAAACCGCGCCGGTAAAACTCCCCTTTTTGTGACCGAAAAGTTCACTCTCGATCAGGGTTTCAGGGATCGCGCCGCAGTTAATGGCGACGAAAGGTTTTCCGTGAAGTGGGCTGTTATCATGAATACTTCTTGCGATCAGCTCCTTCCCAGTCCCGGACTCTCCGGTCACCAGAATATTGGTCTTGCTCGGCGCAACTTTTTCGATCAGTCGCACGAGCGTTTGGATGGCGAGTGATTCCCCGATGATCTTACGAGTCCCTGGCGATCTTTCCATTATCCGACACCGCCTGCGAGTTTGAAAATTGGAAGGTACATCGCAATCAAAATTCCCCCGACAGCGCCTCCCAAGAAGACGAGAATGATCGGTTCGATCAATTTTGTGAGACCTGCGATGGCCTGCTCGACCTCCGCCTCATAGAAGTCCGCAACTTTTTCCATCATGCGATCGAGCTGTCCTGTATTCTCTCCAACCAACATCATCTGGATCGCCATATTTGGAAAAATGTCCAGCATGTTAAAAGATGCAGCCAAGCTCTTACCTTGTTCGATTGAAGGTCGAACTCGGGCGACGGCGTCTTCTAAGACAGCGTTGTTAATGGTCTGTCGACAAATATCGATGGCATCAAGCAAGTTCACGCCAGAAGACAAGAGCGTCGAAAGAGTCCGGCAAAAACGAGCAGTTCCGCCCTTTTTCATGATCGGCCCAAAAATAGGCATCCGAAAGAATAGTCGATGTCGCGCGATTTTACCTTCAGGGGAACTTAAAACCTTCCACATGATGAATCCGACCACACCAATTCCAACCGTAAGCAGCATTCCGTTTTCAGTTAGAAACTTGGACATATCGATAACAAATTTTGTCGGACCGGGGAGCTCCTGACCGCTGCTTGCGAGGAGCGATTCGAACTTTGGAATAACAAACACGAGCATCGCGGTAACCACGCCGATTCCGATAAAAATAACGATGAAAGGATACATCATCGCGCTCTTTAACATTTTTCTCAGGCGATCTGCGTCTTCAATATAGTTCGAGATCCGGCGCAGCATCTGGTCAAGTGCACCAGAGGATTCACCCGCTCGCACTAAGGCTAAATAGAGCTTATCAAATGTGTTCGGAAACATCGCCATTGATTCCCAGAGGTATGAGCCTTCCGAAACTTTTGACTTAATTTTTGAACAGACAGTTCGGTAACCTCGACTCGACCCCTGGTCGCCCAACACATCGAGCGCCTGCACGAGTGGAATACCCGACCCAATAAGAACTTGAAGTTGGCGCGAAAAGATCAGGAGTTCGGAAAACGTCATTCCCGCGCCTGCATTGAAAAGCATACCGAGATTAAAAGCGCCTGCCCCTTCCCTTATGATCTTTGTTGGGCGCACGCCTTGCTTACGTAATAAAATACGAAGATCGCCCTCGGATGCTGCATTCAGCATTCCCGAAACCGACTTTCCGGTCCTATCGACGCCTTCGTATTTATACTCTGCCATTTAAACTCATTTCAGCTGCGAAAGTTGTTTCGCTAGCTCCTCCGGCATGTACGAGTACTCCATAGCTGTATCGCGATCGATCAGATTAGAGCGCACAAGCGCCAGCAGAGCCTGATTCAATGTTTGCATTCCTGTTTCGCCCTGACCGGACTGCATGGACGAGTAAATTTGGTGAATCTTCTCTTCGCGAATGAGGTTTCGGATAGCCATATTCGGTACCATCACCTCACAGGCCATCACACGACCGCGGCCATCTGCGCGTGGAATCAGGCATTGAGAAACAATCGCCTGAAGCGTAAACGACATGAGCTGGCGCACCTGGGATTGTTGGTGAGGGGGAAACACGTTAATCACACGGTTAATCGATTGGACTGCGCTGTTTGTGTGAAGCGTACCGAACACCAAGTGACCCGTCTCCGCCATAGTGAGCGCCATTTCGATTGTTTCGACGTCTCGCAATTCTCCGACAAGAATGAAGTCGGGGTCCTGACGGAGAATCTGCCTCAATGCGCTGCCAAATCCCTTGGTATCTACGCCAACTTCGCGTTGGTTCACGATGCAGTTTTTATGGGGGTGAACGAATTCGATCGGGTCCTCGACCGTGATCAGATGGCCGTATTCCTCTCGGTTGATTTTATCGAGCATCGCTGCGAGCGTCGTCGATTTACCCGAACCCGTAGGTCCGGTCACGAGCACGAGGCCGTTCGGACGTTTAATGATATCTTTCAGAACCTGTGGAACTCCGATTGCGTCCCAGTCGGGGATGTTGATTGGAATGCGGCGAAAAACCCCCGCGACGCTACCGCGCTGGAGAAATAAGTTTCCACGAAAACGCGAAACATCTTTGATACCGAATGAGAAGTCGAGCTCGAGATTTCGCTCGAACTCCGCCTTCTGCGCATCCGTCAAAACTTGATAGCAAAGCTCCTTAGTATCTTGGGGGCTCATTGCATCAGCTTTGACCTTCACCATTCGACCCGAAATACGAAACTCCGGAGGGACTCCGACTGTAATGTGTAAGTCGGAGGCATTCTGGTCAACCATCGTCTTCAGTAATGCGGGTAGACTGATTTTACTCATAAGTTATCCTCTATTCGGCCGATGTCATGGACAACGCTTCTTGCAGCGAAGTAGTCCCTTCAATAACTCGTGAAAGCGCAGAACTCCTCAGTGTTTTCATGCCGTTCGTCACGGCTTTTTTCCGAATCTCAATAATGGATGCGCCCTCCAGAACAAGCTGCTTCATCTCGCTCGTAAAATCGAAAACTTCGTAGACTGCAACACGTCCTTTGTATCCAGTATTTCCACAGGACGGACACCCGCGTCCCATGTACAACCTCAAATTATTCGTCTCTTCACGCGTAAAACCCATATCGATGAGCTTTTCTTTCGGGTAGGGTTGTTCCGTTTTGCACTTCGTACAAATTTTTCGTAACAAGCGCTGAGCGACAATCGTGTTCACCGATGAAGTGACGAGAAAGGGTTCAATGCCCATGTTCATGAGTCGCGTAATCGCGCTCGGCGCATCGTTCGTGTGGAGCGTCGAAAGAACTAAGTGACCCGTGAGCGCGGCTTGGATCGATACTTCTGCCGTTTCATAGTCACGAATCTCCCCCACCAGAATGATATCCGGGTCTTGACGAAGCATAGATCGCAGAACGGCTGCGAAGGTGAGGCCAATGTCTTTATTGATCTGTGTTTGATTAATACCTTCCAAGTTGTATTCGACGGGATCCTCAGCGGTCGAAATATTATCGGTGACTTTATTGAGTTCCGCCAAAGCGGAGTAAAGCGTAGTGGTTTTACCGGATCCAGTGGGCCCCGTAACCAACACCATGCCTGTCGGGCTATAAATGCCTTTCTTGAAGGCTTCGAGCTGTCCGCTTTCGAACCCAAGCTTATTTAAGTCCAGCGATAAGCCACCACTCGACAACATACGAAGAACAACCTTCTCTCCGAAAAGAGTTGGCAGCGTGTTCACCCTGAAATCGATCTCAGTCCCGCCCGAGCGGAGTTTAATACGGCCGTCTTGAGGGATTCGAGCTTCAGCGATGTCCATGCGAGACATGATTTTCAATCGGGCGACGACAGCTCGTTTCATATCGCCTGGAACTTCGGCGATCTCCTGGAGAGCCCCGTCGATCCGCATCCGGACGCGAAATCGTTTTTCGTAAGGCTCGACGTGAATATCAGATGCCCCTCTGCGAATAGCTTCACCCAGAATACCGTTAACGAAGGTAACGACCGCCTCACCGGAGCTATCGAATTTTTCCTTCTGCTTCTCGTCGATGTCGTGAACTTCGAAAAGATCGAGTCCAAGCGACGTGCCCTTTTCTTTTGGATCGGATTTCTTAAGGGCAGTTAATGCGCTCGAGATCGTCGCGGAAGAGCCGTAGTATTTGGCCATCGCCTCGTCAAACGCAGAGAACGTCGTCAATACGG
>CAYOJT010000175.1:0-6657 GCA_964404365.1 uncultured Bacteriovoracaceae bacterium | reverse complement strand
GCGTCGCCAGCGAGATCAGCGCCAGCGCAATCGAGATGATCCAAAAGCGCACAACAACTTTCGGCTCCGGCCACCCTTTGAGTTCAAAGTGATGGTGAATGGGAGCCATTTTAAAAACGCGTTTTCCTGTAGTCTTGAATGAAATGACCTGCACGATGACCGAGAGGGCTTCAATCACGAAAATTAATCCGCAGAGCGCAAGAAGAATTTCGTTTTTCGTGATCACCGCAACCGTGCCGAGAGCGCCTCCGAGTGCAAGCGCACCCACGTCTCCCATGAACACCTGGGCGGGATAAGTATTGTACCAAAGAAATCCCAAGCAGGATGCTGCGATGGTCGCCAAGAAAATGGATAACTCCCCAGCGCCGCTGATGTGCGGGACCTGGAGGTAGTTCGCAAGCTCAGAGTGGCCCGCGATGTAGGCTAAAATAAGAAACGTGATCGAGGTCGTGATCGTCGGTCCGACCGCAAGCCCATCGAGACCGTCCGTGAGGTTTACGGCATTGGATGAGCCCACAATGACGGTGATCGTAAACGGGATAAATAGAACTCCGAGGTTAATCGCCAAATCTTTTAAAAACGGAAACTTGAGCTCAGTGGAAATCGACGAGTCTTTAAAAATAAAATAAGCTGCGATCCCTGCGAAAAGAACTTGGCCGAAAAGTTTTTGTTTTCCGGTGATGCCTTTCGAGTTTTTCTGAATGACTTTTTTGTAGTCATCGATGAATCCGATAAATCCATAACTCAACGTAAGTCCGAGACAGACCCAAACCATTCGGTTTGAAAGATCGGCCCAGAGGAGAGTCGAGAGAGTCATGGATGCAAGGATGAGCGCTCCGCCCATCGTCGGCGTTCCCTTTTTCGAAAGGTGTGACTGAGGACCGTCGTCGCGGACGACCTGCTTCATCTGCTTTTTTTGCATGTAGGAGATGAACCAGGGCCCTAATAATAGACAGAGAAGGACAGAGGTGATGGCTGCCCCAAAGGTTCTGAAGGTGATGTATTTGAAAACATTCAGAAAAGAGAGCTGCGTGTGCAGCGGATAGAGAAGCCAATAGAGCATGGAACGCAATGTACTGAAATTTTTGAGTTTGCGTCAATGGTTATTTAAAATTATTCAATAAAAACAGATACTTGTCTATTTATGGGGCGGCGCATTAATTAGACGAAGAAACCGCGGCAGAGCCGAGACGGCTAGAGAGCAGCCTTCGCCTCTTCGCGGTCATCGAAGTGGATCTTATCTTTTCCGATGATCTGGTAATCCTCATGTCCTTTTCCGGCGATGAGAACGATATCGTGTTGAGCGGACGTTTCGATCGCGTGCCGAATTGCTGAGCGACGATCTTGGATGACCTCGAAGTTTTGAAACTGAGTACAACCAGCAACAATTTCTTTCAAAATGATCTCTGGATCTTCGGTGCGTGGATTATCGGAAGTGAAAATCACTTGGTCAGAAAGCCGGCACGCAATTTCGCCCATGATCGGGCGCTTTGATTTGTCGCGATCTCCTCCACAACCGACCACAGTGATAATTTTTTTCCCAGTGATACGAATATCTCGGATCACCTCGATCGCCTTTTCAAGCGCGTCGGGTTTGTGAGCATAGTCGACCAGGATAATACGACCGGTGCGAGGATCTGAAACCCGCTCTAAACGACCCGGCACTACACGAATGGATTCAATTCCCTTCTGAATCGACGACTCAGAAATACCTGCACGTTTACAGATTGATACAGCAAGCAGGATGTTTTCAGCGTTAAATCGCCCCAAGAGTTCGCTCTTAATTTCAACTCCGTCGAATTTTCCTTCGATTCCACTGTGTGAAATTTTAACGCTGGAATCGAGAGTAACCCCGCCCTGCCCTAATTCGCTCGCCAACCGCTTTCCATATTCTGAACCTAAGAAAATCGAAAGAGTGGGCTTCTTTCCGGCTTTGATCGAGAAATCCATGAATTCCGTAAATAGGATTTTCTTCGATTCGTAATAATCTTCAAAATCCTTGTGGTAGTCGAGGTGGTCGCGAGAAAGATTCGTGAATCCCACTCCATCAAAGAAGGTTCCATCCACGCGTCTTTGTTTCAGAGCGTGCGAGCTCACTTCCATCGCAACAGACCGACAGCCCTCGCGAACCATCTGACCCAGGAGTTCCTGAAGCTCTACCGCACCCGGAGTTGTGTGAGTGGATGGATAGGGTCTCCCGTCAATTCGAAATTCGACTGTTCCGATTAATCCAGGCCTTAAGCCTGCCTCTCTCAAAATCGATTCGATCAAAAAAGTGGTTGTCGTTTTACCGCTCGTGCCGGTAATGCCGATGACCTTCAGTTTTTTTGCAGGAAAATCATGAAAGGCCGCCGCAATCATTCCGAGCGCCTTTTTTGAACTTAAGACTCGAATGAGTTCCGCAGAAGTGTTTCCGTCCTTTGAGTCTAAATCAGCAATGACACAAACCGCTCCCCCTTGAAGGGCTTGAGGGATAAAGCTGTGCCCATCCACTCCTTCTCCGCGAATCGCGACGTAGAGTGCACCTGGGGTGACCTTCCTGGAGTCAGATACAATTGAAAGGATGTCGGGATCGTCTGAGAGAGGACGAGAAGGCTGGATTCCGGCTTTTTGGAGAAGCGTGGATAGTTTCATCTCTTAGATCTGAGATTACTCCAAACTATCCTCGAGGCGAAGGCGGATCGAGTCCCCTTCAGCGATTTTTGAATCGGGAGCTGGGGATTGGCTACCCACGAGACCGCTACCGGAAATTTCGACTTTGAAGTCGTGCCCTTTCAGAGAGTTCAAGGCTTCCCGAGCGGTGAGCTGTCTGAGGTCTGGCATTTTCCAGTAGGTTTTTCCTTCAGTAGAAGAGCTAAAGATTTCGATGCGCTTTGCGGCCTCAGGGGCGGGAATAGCCATTGCGGAGCTTGTGTTCAGGCGATCCATGGTTTGTCGGATATCAGCTGCGGTAGGAGTCCTCTTTCCGCGAGCGGATTGATCCGCCAAGCGGTTCGGCTGTTCGCCTATCGGATTTTCGATCGGCACTTGGTGGGGAATTGCAAAACGAGTCACAACGGAATTCAGAACCTCGCTGAAGAGCGGCGCCGCCGTTTCGCTCGCATAATAAACGCCTTTTGGCTCGTCGAGGAGGGTAAGGATCACGATCTTATGTTCGGTGCCGACTGGAAAACCCACGAAGGTGGATTTGAAGTGAGAGCGGGAGTAGCACTTAGAAACGGGATCCACCGTCTGAGCCGTTCCCGTTTTCCCGCCGACGATGTACCCATCGAGAGCGGCCTTCTTCCCGGTCCCATCTTTTTCTTGAGTGACCGCACGGAGGGCATCAACGACGTTTGCAACAACATCGGGTCTTAAGATTCGTTTAGGGGCAGGAACCGATTTCTCATCCAGATCGTTTTTGATGAGCTTTGGAATCACTAGGTATCCGCCGTTTGCGAATGCGGCATATGCGCGAATGATTTGAAGTGGGGTGGCCATTAAGCCTTGACCAAATCCAACGTTAGCAAGCGTAAGCGGGGTCCATTCCTTCTTCGCAGAAGGGAGCCATCCGCTCAGTTCGCCTGGAAATCGGGAACCCGTGCGCGATCCGAACTCGAAAAGTTTTAATCCCTGCGAAACCTTGTCGTAGCCCATTTTCATCGCCATCTTTGCCGCAACGACGTTACTGGAGACCTCGATCATCTTTTTCAAGTTGATCCACTGAAACTTCTCGTGTGTTTCTGCTTCGCTGATTCTGCGATTTTGAACTTTGAACGATCCGTTTTCGCCGAAAATACGGTCTGAAATCTTCCACCCCGTTTGGAGAGCCTGCGCGAGGAGAATCGGTTTCATGACCGATCCCGGTTCATAGGCATCCGTTACGGCGCGGTTTCGTTTGAGATCGTGTGAGGCGCTTCGTTGATTTGGATTAAATCCAGGCGAGTTTGCGAGAGCAAGAATTTCGCCACTTGCTGCATCCATAACGATCGCAAGCCCTGCGCGAGAGCGTGTCTTTTCGATCGAACTTCTCAACGCCTCTTCGACGGAGAATTGAAGAGATGCATCGATTGTGAGCTGGATCGTCTCGCCATCGCGCGCGTCTTGAGCTGCGGAAGCATCATAGAGCGTTGGACGCCCTAAGGCGTCGCGCGTGGCCTTCATTGCGACGACTTTTCCTTCGAGGCGAGTGTTCTGCCAGAGTTCGACCCCCTCGGTGCCCTCGCTGTCCAGGTTCACAGAACCTACGATTTGAGAGGCAAGCTCACCGTGTGGATATCGGCGGAAATTCTCTTTAACGAGAAAAAATCCCGGTAAGAGATTTCCTGAGGAATCGGTGACGCCCCACTTTTTGAGCTGATCGATCTGGTCGTCCGGGATGAGTCGTTTGATCCAGACAAATTCCTTTTTCTCTTTTAGCTTTTCATGGAGCTTGGACTCCGGAATCTGCGTTGCTTTTGCAAGCAGTCTCGCCATGAGTCGTTTGTTTTGTACCTTGTTCGGGTTTGCTGCGAGACTGTGAATTTCAGTATTCACCGCAAGCGGTTCACCGTTTCGATCCGTGATCACTCCGCGACGGGCGGAGACGAGAACTTTTGAACTGAATTGTTTTTTCGAAAGTTGGACTAGGCGTGGATCTCCGATGAGCTGGATGTATGCCGCGCGACCTAAGCCGGTGAGGGCAAGCGCGAACGAAAAGAAAAGTACGAAACGTAAACGGTTCGTCACTTGATGTACACCACCTGATTGGAGTTCGGTTGTTCGAGATTAAATTTTGCTTTCGCGATGAGTTCAAGCCTTCGAGGCGAACGGAGAGACGAGATGCGAAGTGCTGATTTTTCCAGATCGTGTTTTGCGTTTTTGATCATGCCTTCGGTTTGGTTGATGGTGTAAACCGTCTTTACGATCGAGAGGCGAAGCCAAACGGTGCTGATCGAAAGAAGAATAAGCGTGGGAATCATCCAGCGAGGGAACCAGTGTTTCATCCTAAAACCCTTAACTCACGCATCCTGCGTGTATTTAGCGGAGCCGCTCCGCTGTTCTTAGTTTTGCTGATCGCGAGCGAGGATTTTCGGAAATCTCGTCATCCGAAGCGGTGATGGGTTTTTTCGATAAAGCTTTCCATCGTTCTTCTTTGAGAGCGATTTTCACGCGTCGATCCTCGAGGGAGTGAAAGCTCAAGACCGCAATCCTGCCCCCAACCTGCACCTCCAGTATAACACGGGTCATCAGACGGTCGAGTTCTTCGAGCTCGCCGTTTACAGCAATCCGCAGGGCCTGGAAGGTCCGAGTCGCGGGGTGAATTCGGCCGTGACGTTCTCGCCCTGGAGTCGCCTGAAAGATGAGTTCGGCGAGAGCCAATGTGGTCGTGGGAAGAGCGGAATCGCGCCTAGCGTTAATGATTGATGACGCGATGCGCCTAGAATTTCGTTCTTCACCGAATTCATAGATTAAATCAGCTAGTTCGCGCTCCGTGATGCGACGCAATAATTGATAAGCACTTTCACCCCGCGTGGGGTCTAGTCGCATGTCGAGCGGACCTTCGCGCTGAAAACTAATGCCACGATTTTCGTCTTCGAGTTGGTCACTTGAAAAACCAAGGTCAGCCAGGAGTCCACGAAGGGGTTGAGCCTCGGAAATTTCTGGAACGTGAGCGGACTCAAAATCACCGAACCGGGTGTGAAATATTTTGAGTCTCCCGGAATTAATCTCGTCTCTAAATCGCACCTCCGCGCGCGCAATCGCTTCGCGATCCTGATCAAGAGCGATGACGCCAGAGTTTTTCGGTAAGCGCTTCAGGAGTTCGCCCGTATGTCCTCCGCCCCCTAACGTACAATCTAAAATCCAACCGGGCTTCCCATCTTGAAAGGGAGCAATCAGTGTATCGACAATCGGATGAAGCAAGATGGGAACGTGAACCGTCGTCTCACTCATACTTCTAACCAAAGCGTGACGGGACCGTCGTTTGTGAGTTCGATCTTCATGTCGGCTTGAAACTGACCTGTTTCCGTTTTCACGCCTTCTCTTCGCGAGATTTCAACGGCCTTTTCATAGAGAGCGCTTGCCTGTTCGGGACGGGCGGCTTCGATGAAGCTTGGACGGTTCCCTTTCGAGGTGTCGCCATAGAGTGTGAATTGAGAAACGATGAGGTGATCGTATTTTTTATCCTGAAGAGAAAGGTTCATTTTACCCGCGTCGTCTTCGAAAATTCTGAGTTTCAGAATTTTTTGAATCATTTTTTCCGCGTGGGATTCGGTGTCGCCAGCGCCCACGCCGAGGAGAGTGAGAATGCCCGGACCAATTTGACCGATGATTTTACCATCGACTCGGACCGTGGCAGAAGACACGCGCTGAATGAGGGCTCTCATTTTCTTTTTCCGCGATAATTTTTTGAGCGTGATGCGACTTTTTTTGATCGCGACGATGTTGCGGAAACCCGTTCGGAAGCGAGGGAGCCTTTTGCTGTGGACTTGTCGCTGAAATAGGTTTCGAGCGCCTTCCTCGCTAAGTAGGAGGATTTTACCTTCCAATATTCCTTCGAAATTGTAAGTGCGGCGAGCGCTATCCTTTTTTCCCCATTCGTACCGTAGCCCACAAACCAGTCGTACTTCCCTTGAGGGTCGGTTCCGGTCAGTGATCCAGTCTTTCCACCCACATCAATCGGAGAGTTTCCCGCCG
>CAYOJT010000174.1:0-6661 GCA_964404365.1 uncultured Bacteriovoracaceae bacterium | reverse complement strand
GTTTTAAATCTTCGTCATAAAAGTCTGGGTAGTCAGTCGCGTGCTCTTTTCGTTTCTTTGCGTAATATTTTGATAGCGTCGTCTGCATCCGGTCTGCGCGAAAGGGAAGTGAGCCTTTTTCGCGAAACGGTTGTTTCTCACGAACTTCTTCCGCAAGCTCTTCGATGTAGTTTAATTTGACCAGAGTCCCCGGCCAGTTCTTATACTGTCGTTTCCAATCCGATTCGGGAGAGAGCCAAACCGCAAACGTTTCAGCGAAGTCTTCATCCGGGTGAGATTGGGCGTACCAGTTGTCGAGGTGTTGAACGAAACTCTTGGAATAGGGTTTTGGGTGATAGTGCTCGGGCGCATATTCGACCTCGGGATTTCCGAAGATTGATCGCCATTTCCGACGTTTTGAAAACCGATACGCGTGGTCGAAACAGTGACCTGCTTCATGCCGGAGGAGGCGCATGCACCACTCCGGTGTTCCACCTTCAACTTCCAGCATTTGTTTTTGTTCAAGCGCCATCAATTTTGGGTGAGCAAGATAAAAGGGAATCGAGATAGCAAGCATCCCCTCAGGACTAAACCATTCGTCTCCCAAATAAACTTGGGGCCGAATGGAAAGGCCCTTTGCCTGCAGCTCAGCATAGAGCCACTGAATTTTTTCTTCGAGAATGGATCCCGGAATTTTCAGACCTAAATCTTTGATCCGAAGCTTGAGTAGCTCGTCCTCAGAGAGTTTAGACCAATCGTAGGGGGTTTGAGACAATTCGGACATGGGTTTCAGTAATTCTGACCTTACCGAGAAAAAAGCGCTCGAAAAAGGCATTTCCAAGCGGGGCGAATTTTTCTAGAGTCAGAAGGTAGGAAACCCCATGTCGAACGACGAGCAAAAGCCCTCCAGCGAAAAAAATGCGACAAATCTCCCTCAAACCGAGGATGAGTGGCAGGGGGTCCTCACGCCCGAGGAGTATTACGTCCTTCGTTTGAAGGGAACCGAACGCGCTTTCACGGGCGAGTACTGGGACCATAAAGAAAAGGGAGAGTACGCTTGTCGAGGATGTGGCGAAGTCCTTTTTCGCTCGGATCGGAAATACGACTCCCACTGCGGCTGGCCCTCTTTTTATGAAGCAATGGATCGTTCCAAAATTAAAGAAACCCTCGATACAAGCCATGGAATGCAACGGATTGAAGTGACCTGCGCGAAATGCGGCGGGCATTTGGGTCATGTTTTCCCGGATGGGCCGAAGCCAACCGGGATTCGTTATTGTATTAACTCGCTCAGTATTCGTTTTTCACCGAAGGACTAATCGGCATGAAGATTCAGAAACTTTTTCCAACCTACTTTTTTTCAGATTCGATGAACAAGGCGAGCTTTTCGAAACTGGGTCCGAAGCTGCTGAGGGACTGCTATCTTTTTCAGGAACTGGATCGCGAAGGCCAAAAATGGTCAAAATCCAGTTATTCTCAGGGCTATACCTCTTACTCTTCGATTACGGATCTTCATCGCCGGTCTTCTGCGTTTCAGGAGTTGAAAGCGTGGATGGATAAACGTGTGAAGGCGTTTGCGCGCTCGCTCGAGTACGATCTCCAAGGGAAAAAACTCGAAATCAGTTCGTTCTGGATCAATATCATGGGCGAGCATTGTTCACACTCGTACCATCTCCATCCGCTCTCTGCGATTAGCGGAACGTTTTATCTCCAGACGCCGAAGGGATCCGGTTCGTTTAAGATTGAAGATCCAAGGCTCCCGGCGTTCATGGCATCTCCTCCTCCCAAAGCGAAAGCTTCGAGAGATCACCAACGCTTCATTTCTGTTGAACCTCGAGCAGGCGATCTCATCCTCTTTGAAAGCTGGCTGAAACACGAAGTGACGGCAAATCAGGCAAAACGCGATCGCGTGAGCGTCAGTTTTAACTATGATTGGGTTTGATTATAAGTATTTGAAATAATTGATAAACTATTTCAGTATCCGACCAAAAAAGTCCTATAATTTTCTGACGTCTTTTGTTATAACTATCCCTCGCAACTCGTATAGTTCGGTTGAAGTTGAATCCGGTACTCAGTAGTTTTGGGTGCCTAAAGTTGAAGCAGAAGTTACACACGAGGTTATTCATGTTCGGCATTTCCCCGCTTTTCTTAGTTACTACGATTTTATTTTCCATGTCGGCTCACGCAGATTCCGCTCGACCACAGCGCGATTTGAAGTGGATCTGTGATCCAACCGGGAACGCTGACCTCAAGCGCCTTGAAATTCGCGAGACGGATTTAAAAGGACAGCTCTACTTCCGCGAAGTTTATCAAAACGAAGAGAGTCTCGATCATAAAGAATTCTATTTTGATTGGATCTCCATCAGTACGAACAAAATGCCGAAAATCAGCCAAGATCGAGCTGTTGAACGCACGGTGGGCGGAGACAATGCTCCTCGATGGACCATCGGTGGTAAACCTGCAGTTTGTGTGGATGCCCACCTTTATAATGGACTTGCTCCGAAAGAAAACGCTCCCGAAGACTTGATGGTGGAGTGTGATACTCCGTTCCTGGATCTCATCAAAGTCGAGATTCGTGAGCAAATGGATCTCGCGGGATCTTACTACCTCGTTGAGTACTTCAGCGACGGCCGAGTGAATACCATTTACGATTTTTTTGGTTCTGAAACCCTGAAGCCTGAAGAGTTGAAAACTCAGGCCGAGATCGAAAAATTCGCGTTTCCAAAGCTTACCGATTGGAACGGTTATAAGCGTACGCTGCACCGCTCGTCGAACACAGCTTGGTACATGGAGACGCGCGACGAGTGCTCCGGCTCTTGGCACTCGATTAGCTGCAAAACGTACCTCTATTAAATCTAAATCGATCTCGCTTGATTCCCGCTTCGAAAATGGATTGACTGATCTTCAATCAGTCGCCCATCCAAAGAGGGATTCATGAATCGTTTATCGAGCCTTGCTCTCATCATTTTCGTACTTTTTATTTCTATTTCCGGCGCTCGGGCTGACATTCCTGCGCTTCAAAATCTGACAACCTCAGATGCGAACAAAGCGCTCGATAACTTAGCTGCCGCTCTCTATTTTAGATCCGTCGAGCCACCGTCGAGTAACGGCACGATCTGGGGATTTGGCTTAGGCGTGGTCGGATCGGCAACGACGATGAGTCAGATCAAAAGCGTCACCGGTAAAAACGGAATGGCTCCTGCCGCGGACATCGCGCTTTCCGCCCAAGCGCCCCTCGGTATCGCTCTTGAAGTCGGCTTTATTCCATCGATCACGATCAGCAGCGGAAAAATCAAACGTGGAAGTTTCAATCTGAAGTGGACTTGGACGGATGTCTTCCCAATGCCTGTGACTTCGGCTCTCCGTTTAGGATTCGGAGCGACGAGTTTCAGTTGGCACGATACCGGCGCAAACGCTGATTATGGCTACAAAGCACGCTTCACTCAGTTTCAAGCCTCGATCAGTAAGAAGCTCGCGATTTTTGAACCATACCTTGGTTTGGGGCTGATTTCACAAACTTCGAACTTGTCGGTAACGGGTTCGACTCCCGTCGCAAACGGCCAGTTCAGTTTCGGCCGAAAATCCTCAAGCTTCTGGATGAGTGGAGGAGCGCAGTTGAGCCTCTTGATTCTATCACTGGGTGCTCAGGTCGACCGAGCACTGGGTGAAACTTCACTTTCACTTCGCCTCGGTTTTAAGATCTAATGGCAAATTTCCCTGAAAATCTCCCTCAAGCTTGGCGAGAGTGTCTCGCCCCCGAAAAAGATAAAGCGTATTTTCAGGCGCTCTCGGTCTTCTTAAAAAAGGAGTATGCGGCGGGGAAAGAAATCTATCCGGCGCGCGAGAACGTTTTGCGTGCTCTCCAGGCTCTGGATCTTCCGAAAGTGCGCGTCGTTATTTTAGGGCAAGACCCTTACCACGGAGCCGGTCAAGCGATCGGACTTTCGTTTGCCGTACCCAATTCACTGACCCCGAAGCCGCCCAGCCTCCAGAATATTTTCAAGGAAATCGAAAGCGATATTGGAATTTCGATCCCAAAAAACCTCTCAGACCTTTCCGGATGGGTCGATCAGGGCGTGCTCCTTTTGAACTCCGTTCTGACCGTTCAAGCGAATCAAGCCTTCTCTCATCGAGATAAAGGATGGGAAGTATTCACCGACGAAGTGATCCGTGCGATCGATCGTAATGCGGATCGAGTGGTGTTTCTACTTTGGGGAAGTGCCGCGCAGAAGAAGAAATTCCTGCTGACGAGCGGTAAACATTTTGTCCTCGAAAGTCCGCACCCCTCGCCACTCTCTGCGCACCGGGGGTTTCTGGGGAATAAACATTTTTCAAAAACCAATGAGTTTCTCGTGAAAACGGGGCGAAAGCCGATCGATTGGTCCAGAGTTTCTATTCAGCCTTAAAAAGGACCGGCCGGATCGACGGGTACAGTCGATCCGGCCGGGTGACACCTCCATAGGTTGGTTTTTAGGGTTTAACTTCTACTTCACGCTTTTTTAATCCGCGCAGCTCAATTGAATCAGGAGTTCGACCTGCTCGACGACAGATGAAAGATCTGTCCCACATGTTTTCAACACAAGCTCAGCAGACTTTTGGCATTGCTCGACCAGTTCCGGGGCACCTCCAGACCATCCGGAGTAAAGGGGCGAGGCATCGACTTCGGTTAATACATCCAGGCTGATGTGAGAGACTTGGCAGAGAACGGTTCCAGCAAGCTCGCCGGGAAGGAGTCCGTCTTGAAAGGACACGGCATTACAGCCCTGCCTCGTTTCGCGGATCGCTGCTTTTACCTCTGAGAGGTAACCCTGGTAAAACCCACGGCCCAGTTGTTTGTCTGGAGCTTGTCCTCCTACACTTGGAGGTTTGATCGAGCGACTCACCTTAATGAGCGCATCTTCCAATTCTCCAATCGCTTCACATCCTTTCAGACCGATCGTTTTATCCTTGAGTCGTTGAACGATGAGCCCACCATTTCGGTGACCGAGTTCTAATCCTTCCTTGAAAGGGTCAGAGCTGGTCGAAGGTTCTCCGACTGGGCCCGGACTCAAGGTTGGAATCGGTTCTCGTTCGGGGAGTGGTTTTTTCCCCATGGCGCTCGCGTTGGAACAACCGAGGATTAACATTCCAGAGAGCAGAATCGAAATTCGACGACGTTCTAGTTTTAACATGACGATTCTCCTTTCCTTACATGAGGTAGCGATCGATTGCGTGAGATCCGAAAGCAAATCCGCGGTCGCGGATCGGAACATCAGACGGCACGAAACAATCTTGTCTTACAGTGTTGTCGAACGTATCGGCGAACCATCCTTCCGTGTATGGAGCGCAGCCGCGAATTGCAGTGGTGGCTTGATACACGTATTCGGATTTGCAACCCATGACGAGAGTGGCGCCGCAGAAGGGAAGAGGGGGTTGAGCGATAAAACCCGGATCCAATAGACCGCCGACTGCCATCGAAGCTGCGCAGTAACCTTGGGCCGATAAGTTTCCGATCTCAGCTCCTGCGTTGAAACAGGCTTGACCGCATCGATCGAAGACTTGGTCGACGGTGTTATAGAGGGCATCGAGATACCCCATGTAGAAGCAGGCAGCGAATTCTCCTCCTTGGGTTGGGCGCGCAAGCGGAGTTTCAGAAATGATTTGGGCAAGCCGATCGACCTTGTCGCAAGTAGCGCCTAGCCGGGCCCACACACTTTGTACGATGCGGGTCGAGTTCCGTTCACCCATCATCTTTCCCATGTTTCCCGCTCGGCCGCGTGTATTACACATGGCCCGCGTGATCACAGGTCCAGCAGCATCGGCATCGGTTGGTAGGACGCTACAGATGGCTGAAATTCCAGTGACTAGCCCGAGTAGAGCTAGGATGAGACGTTTATTAGCAAGCATTTGAATTCCCCCCTTGGAAAGGTTGTTAGGACGAGTTTGAGTCCGAACGGAGGGATTAGATCTTAGCTTACAGAGAAGATTTAAAATCTCCGTTCGCCTGCATTCCGGATATGCGGGGTTTGTGCCAGCCGAACGAAGCATGAGAAGTCCTACGAATCGATCGAAAGTGATCTCAGTCGTGAATGTGAAAAATCAGCCTAAAATCAGGGTTTTTTGATATTTAACGCATTTAGTCAAGAGAGTGAGATGTGCTGAGAAAACTTGAGAACGTCGGAGTGGTTTACTCCAGTGCTCTTTGGTCGTTTGGTTTCAAAGCGCACCTCGATGCGGTGTCAGGCAAACTTCATCGAGAAGCAATTCGCTCCCCAAGCCTTACGAAACATTCCATGCCCTCTTTTGTTTTCGCGAGGATATCTTCGTCGATTTTAAAAGCACCCGGCTCACCAATTAAAATCACGGTTGAACCCCCGAAGAGAAAATAACCTTTCTCCTGTCCGCGTTTGAATGCTTCGGACCCCGGATGGCTTTGTACAATTTTACCTACCGCAAGCGCACCCACCTCGATCATCGCGATCTTTCCGAAGTTTCGAGTCTCGAGGACTTGGACTTGGCGTTCATTCGTGAAGAGGATGTCGCCTTTTGCTTTAAGCGCAATCGGATTAACCGAATGAAGCGGTCCATGGAGTCGCGTGGAATAAATCACGCGACCGTCATCCGGAAAATGAAAACGGTGGTAGTCGACCGGACAGAGGCGAGCGATGTATCCCGGTCCGCCCTTAAAACTGTGTACAAGTGGCGC
>CAYOJT010000173.1:612-6827 GCA_964404365.1 uncultured Bacteriovoracaceae bacterium | reverse complement strand
TTTGTCCGAAATGCGAGAAGTTAAACCGAGTCGCTCTGGCGGCGGCTTCGAAATCGACGCCGATCTGCGGAAATTGTAAGACCAATCTCCCGCTTCATGACGGCGTCCAAGACGTGAGTGGATCTGCGTTAACGAAGCTCATGGGTTTGGCGGATCGACCGCTAGTAGTCGATTTCTGGGCAGAGTGGTGCGGTCCCTGTAAGGCTTTCGCACCGACGTTTAAGTCGGCGGCGCAATCCCTCGGGGGCCAGGTTATTTTCGCGAAATTGAATACCGAAACTTTTCCTGATGCCGCACAGAAGTTTCAAATCCGGGGAATTCCTACCTTGATTGTCTTCAAGAATGGCGTCGAGGTTGGTCGTCAATCCGGGGCGATGCCGCTCCCGATGTTTATGGAATATTTGAGCCGTTGGAAGTGATCGGAACTGGTTCCATTTATGCATTCTGCAATTCAGTTCATTTCAGTAAATGTTCTCCTTAGAAAGAAGCCTCTATGAAAAACTCTGTAAACCTTAAACGTGAAATCGTGAGCGATATGGCTAAGGCGATTGAACGCGTGACGGGCGCTTTGAAGGGCGAAGGCTTCGGTGTACTTACGCGGATCGACTTGCATTCGAAGATTCACGAGAAGCTTGGGAAAGACATGTCCCCGGTTGTGATTCTCGGGGCCTGTAATCCTCAGCTCGCTTACGAGGCTTATCAGCAGAACGCGGATGTGGCGAGCCTCCTGCCCTGTAACGCCGTAGTGCGAGACATTGGTGGAGGTCGGGTTTCGGTTGAACTGGCCAAACCTTCTTCGCTGATGTTGATTCTTGGGGATGAGAAGCTGGTCGCGTTTGCGAAGCAAGCCGACGTTCAGCTCGAACGAGTTTTAGAAAAAATTTAGTACCGGAAACCAATAGCTCCCGTTGTGCCGGTTGGTCCCAAAAAGTAGCAAAACAAGTAGCATCGAGTAGCAAACGGCCGAAATTTCGTCACATTTCACGAAATTCAGGCTGCGGACTGTCAGACGCAAACCCTTTGTTTTTAAGTGTTTGCGGACTTTGGTGAATTTCTACTTTTTGCGATTTGAGCTGATTTCCAGCTTTTAAAAGTGGTGGGTGGGGACGGAATCGAACCGCCGACACATGCCTTTTCAGGGCATTGCTCTACCGACTGAGCTACCCACCCGACTAACGAAGAACTCAATACCTATCGAATGCTCCCCCAGAACTCAAGAAGAGAGCAGAGCGATAAAGTCAGATAACCAACCGCGTTATCGACTTATTTCTTATCCCCGTCGCCCTTTCGGCCCACGGTTGCCATGAGTTCGAGTTTTTCTTCTTTCCGCTGAATCTGGATCTTAATGCGGAAACCTGGCTTCAAACCCTGAAGAACGAAGGTGTAATCCTGAAGGTTTTGGATCGAATTCGTCTTCGGAATATCCGCCGCAAAACCCTGTTCCTTATCGATCACAGTGATGCCCGTAATGATGTCACCTTCACGTAATCCCGCTTCTTCGCCCGGGCTGTTCGGACGAACGCCGCTTAAGCGAACGCCCTTCACGGTTACAGCTGCAGCAGGAGCCCCGTTCACAGTCGACATCTGCGAGTAGTCGGGGATTGTCCCGAGGTAAGCGCCACCATAAATTCGGTTTCCACGAGAGCGAACTGCACCCATTGTGCTCGAAGATTTAGCCTTCACGTAAGCGAGGGTCTTCTTCGGTTTTGCAATATCGCGCGCAATATTCGCAACCAACTCCGCCACCTGTACACCGCCTGTCGCATTGATCTTGTCCGCGGTATCGGTTGCGCGGTGATAGTCGAGGTGAGGTCCTGTGAAGAAGTGGAGGACTGGAACCTTCGCGATATAGAACGGCATATGATCGCTTGGGCCGTATCCGTCTCCGGATCCTAAACAGTCGATCGAAACCGCTTCACAGTTTTCTTTCAAAAGTTTGTTCCACTGTTTCGCAGTGTCTGTACCAAAAACAATGAGTGAGTTGTTCTTCAGTCGTCCAACCATATCCATATTGATCATGGCTTTTGGGTGAATCGAACGTGATTTCAAAAGCTCTACCAGACGCGAACTTCCGATAACACCAGACTCTTCTCCTGTGAATGCAGCAAAAAGGAAGCATCCAGCTGCGTTTGAGCGCTTCAAAGTGCGCGCGGCTTCGACGAGCGCCGCAACCCCGGAAGCGTTATCGTCAGCACCGGGGTGCATTTTCTTAGCGAACCCGCTCTCAAGCGACCCTTCATCACCATAACCCAAGTGATCTAAGTGAGCGCCGACGACAACGGGATCTGCGCCCGCGCAGGATTCCTTCGTGCCCAAAACGCCGAGGATGTTACTCGCTTTGATTTTTTTCTTCGTGAGTTCGATGTTTCCAGACAAGCTGACTGGGCGAGGAGCGGAAACCCACTCGCGTGCGATTTTTCGAGCCACGAAGACGACCGGGATACCCGCGTCGCTTGCGATCGAGTCGGTCGATTGATTAATCGAGAACATGAGGTTCTCTTTTTCGCGCTCATCTCCTTCGGGTTCCCAGAATACAACGCCGCTCGCACCTCGTTCACGAGCGAGGAATGCTTTGAATTTCAAATCCCCGTAGCTCGCTTCTTGAGCGGGACTCATTTTGAGGCCATGCGGAACGCGGCGACGAATGAGCGCAATACGACCTTTGATGTTTTTATCAGCATAGTCATCAATCCCAAGTTCAGGAGCAACGAGACCATATCCGACATCGGTTGCGCGACCTTGAAGTTTACCCAAAGCCGAGAAAGAGGCTGGAGCAAACTCTTCTTTCACCTTCAGGTGCTTCCAATCGGCTTTCAAAATCGTGTTCGAATCATCGAGTTCTACACCGCGAATGATGTCGATTTCGTGTTCATATGCTTTCACCGTTTCGCCAAAATTGAAGACAGTTTTTGGCTCAGAGAGGCCGATTTTTTTAAAAAGTTCGCCCACGTAATCTTCAGCGCGACCTAAGCCGTCGGTTCCAATCCCGCGGCCTTCCATATCGGGAGCGGATAGTTCGCGGACCATGCTGATGTAGCGGTTCGCAGGGAGTAAGTCTTCTTCAGTAACGATTGGGCCTGGAGCGCGTGCATTCCAATCTGCGATGAATACGTTTGTTTCACGGGGTTTCCGCGCGTTTCGATTCGAGGAGAACGCCAGGTGTTTTCCATCAGGAGAAAACATTGGGAAGCTATCGAATGTATCGGAGAACGTAACCTGCTCGAGCTCTGTACCGTTCGTACGAATCATGAAAATGTCAAAATTTCGTCCGCCTGGTTTTCTGAAGTTAGAAGAAAAGAGGATATGTTCATTATCCGGAGAAAAGAATGGCGCAAAGGAAGCCGCCCCAAGCTTCGTCACCTGCTGAGCGTTTGATCCATCCGCATCGGCCATCCAGATCTCAAGCTCACTCGGTTTCACGAGATGCTCGTGAAGGAGCTTTAAGTATTCGTCCTGTTCTTTACCCGGTTTTGGACGAGAAGCGCGCCAGACGAGTTTTGAGCAGTCCGATGAGAAGAATGCGCCCCCATCGTAACCGAGCTTGTTTGTGATCTGTTTCACGCCGGTCACGAAACCCTTGGAGTCGAGTTTTCCGGTGTAGAGATCAAGATCACCACCGCGATCGGAAGTGAAGACGACTTTTCCGTCTTTACAGACGGTCATTTCAGCGTTGTAAGCGGTCGGAGCGCCGGGTTCGATCGGCGTTACGTCTCCGCTGCCGTCAGCTTTTGCTTTATAAAATTGGAAGCTCGGGTAGAGCGGCCAGACATAACCTTTGGACTTATCAGGAGCCGCTGGACAAGCCGCCGCTTTTCCGTGGGTGCTCGAGTATAGGACGTCTTTTCCGTTTGGATAGTAAAAGGAGCAAGTCGTTCGTCCTTTTCCATTTGAAATTCGATTTCGGATTTTTCCATCAGAGCTGATTCGGAAGATCTGATCGCATTCGGCGTTTTCGCCGGTGTGCTGATAGGAGAGCCATTGACCATCGAAGGACCAGTACGCTTCTGCATTTGTTCCTTCATAAGTGAGTTGGCGAAGGTTACTAATCCTCACCTCTTTCGGGAAAGAGAGGCCCGGGTCACCTGCGATTTTAATTCCGCTCGATGAAGAAGCGCAGCCGACGGAAATAAGAAGCGTGATAAGAGCAGAAAAAATTGAACGAGCGTTCATGAATCCAGGTCCTCCGAGAATTTTGGATAAGCCTGGAAATTCTAACGTCAAAGCGTACAAACGTACAAGCTATGACACGTAAGACCATTAGGGGTAGAGAGCAGATTTTTTACTCAAAACTCATTCAGAGAAGATGATTTTAAGAACATCGCTCGGAGTTTTGGCGGGATCCTGCGACTCCTGAGGTGCGGCTTTTCCTGGTGCATTCGGAGCGGCTGCTGCCCGTACCGATTTCAACTCCGTTTCGAGCTGAGCAGTTGTCATCGCGCGATAGTCGTAAGCACGTCCCGACTCACGAATGAGAGCAGCGATAATTTTTAGGCGCGCGACCACTTGTTCGCGTTTTTCAGGCGCGACCGGAAAGAATTTTTCATTCGTATTTTTCGCGGGTCCGGATTTCACGACCGCGCTCGTTGTCACAGTGTCTGTTTTAAGTGTCGCGGGTTGTGTCTGAGTTGAAGCCACTGGGGCGGCTGGAGCGGGAGACGCGATCGCTGCAGGCTGAACCGTTTCACCCAATCTTTTCTCCAAAAGAGCAATACGCTCTTCCATGGCCTTCGTCTTCGAAACTGCATCAAGCTCGACCACCGACGGGCTCGTGACCTGAACAGGCTTTGTTCCGATCTCAACCACGGGCTCATCGTCATAGGTCATGTCTTCGATGGCAGGATAAGTTTCGACGGTCACTTTCGAGGTTGGGGAGGTTTTCTTTGCTTTAACGACTTTGGACTTAGCTGCGCTCGGTTTCGTAGCCTCGCCCTGGACCTGAAGGCCCGCAAAAGCCGAATGAGCTCCCAGAACGATCAATGCGCATAAAATGGATCTTTTCATGACCTAAATCCCCCTCGGTTTTCGAGTGACAATCTCGCAGCGTGTTATCAAGCGGGGTGAGTCACAGTCAAGGCGATAGACGCGTCGCGTAAATATCTTAAATTATAGTGATTTTCAGCAAAATGGGGACTTTGAATTTGACACCTTGGGGGGGCGAAACCATATATCTCATCGAACACAAAATTCGCATTACCCCCGACCAATAGCCGAGCTAATGAGTCGGAATTTTCTTAAGGAGGAAATTGAAAATGCAAGTTCGTCCACTCCATGACCGCGTTCTCGTGAAACGCCTCAATGAAGAAGAAAAAACCAAGGGTGGGATCATCATCCCAGACACCGCTAAAGAAAAACCAGCACAAGGCGAGATCATCGCTGTCGGCCAAGGCCGCATCGGTGAAGATGGAAAAGTCCGCGCTCTTGATGTGAAAAAAGGCGACAAAGTTCTGTTCGGAAAATACGCCGGCACCGAAATCAAAATCGATGGCGACGAATTCCTCATGATGCGCGAAGAAGACATTCTTGGCGTGATCAACTAATCGAATAATCGACCCTAAATTTTAAGGAGACATCAACATGTCAGCAAAAGAACTTCGTTTTTCTCAAGAAGCTCGCGCCGCAATTTTGAACGGCGTGAACATTCTCGCAGATGCAGTAAAAGTTACCCTCGGTCCTAAGGGCCGTAACGTTGTGATCGAAAAATCTTTCGGCGCTCCAAACGTCACCAAAGACGGTGTCACGGTCGCGAAAGAAATCGAACTCTCGGACAAATTCGAGAACATGGGCGCTCAAATGGTGAAAGAAGTCGCTTCCAAAACCAACGATGACGCTGGTGACGGAACCACGACCGCTACCGTTCTTGCTCAAGCGATCTACCGCGAAGGCGCTAAAATCGTTGCAGCGGGCCTGAACCCAATGCCTGTGAAAAAAGGTATCGATAAAGCGGTTGCCGCTATCGTTGCTGAACTCAAGAAGATCTCGAAGCCGATCAAAGACGATAAAGAAATCGCTCAAGTCGGTTCGATCTCCGCTAACAACGACCCAGAAATCGGAAAATTGCTCGCAGAAGCAATGTCTAAAGTCGGTAAAGACGGCGTGATCACGGTCGAAGAATCCAAGACCGCTGAAACCACCCTCGACACCGTTGAAGGTATGCAATTCGATCGCGGATACGCATCCCCATACTTCGTAACGAATCCAGAGCGTATGGAATGCGT
>CAYOJT010000173.1:0-602 GCA_964404365.1 uncultured Bacteriovoracaceae bacterium | reverse complement strand
CAATCAAGACAGCGTCACCTGCGAGTTCGACAATCCTTACATCCTGATCTTCGACAAAAAAGTTTCGTCGATGAAAGACCTTCTCCCTGTTCTCGAGAAAGTCGTTCAGAAGTCGAAACCTCTCATGATCATTGCTGAAGACGTCGAAGGCGAAGCACTCGCAACTCTCGTTGTGAACAAGCTCCGCGGAACCATCCAAGTCGCTGCTGTGAAAGCTCCTGGCTTCGGTGATCGCCGTAAAGAGATGATGCAAGACATCGCTACACTCACCGGCGGTAAGCTCATTTCTGAAGAGATGGGCCACAAGCTTGAGATGGCTCGTCTTGAAGACCTCGGACAAGCGAAGAAAATCACGATCGATAAAGACAACACCACGATCGTCGACGGTGCTGGTAAAAAAGCAGACGTGGAAGCTCGCGTGAAGCAGATCCGCGCTCAAGTCGAAGAAACCACTTCTGACTACGATCGCGAGAAGCTTCAAGAGCGTCTTGCTAAACTCGTCGGCGGCGTTGCAGTTGTGAACGTCGGAGCTGCATCTGAAGTTGAGATGAAAGAGAAGAAAGCTCGCGTGGAAGATGCGTTGAACGCAACTCGCGCAGCAG
>CAYOJT010000172.1:0-6858 GCA_964404365.1 uncultured Bacteriovoracaceae bacterium | reverse complement strand
GGTTCGTGCCGAGGTTCACGAAGTAATCTCTTTGTAATTCCTCATTGGCATTTCCGAGATCGACGCCTTTAAAGACGGAATAAACAATTGCTTCTGAAGAGAGTGCGATCTGTGGAAGACCCACTCCAATCCCCAGTGCGAATAGGCCTATGGCCCAAGCGGTTTTCTTTGATCTTCGTTCCATGTCGATTACCCATCCTTGGACAGATCACCCGTGAGAGGTGCATGTGTCCTGCGAGACTTATCGGTGAGGTGGGCAAAAAGCGTGAGAGGAAAAAACGTGCGCCAAATTTTTGACGACGCGGCGCGTGTTTTACGTAAAAGGTTCGCAATTCACAGGGTTTTTTGGGAAAACCTAGTTCGATGAAAACCGCAGAAATCCGCAGTCGTTTCCTAGAGTACTTCAAAAAAAATGGCCACACCGTCGTGGAGAGTTCACCCGTTGTTCCTTCGAATGACCCGACTCTTCTTTTTACGAACTCCGGGATGGTTCAGTTCAAGGACGTTTTCTTAGGGAAAGATCCGCGACCCTACACCCGTGCGACGACCGCTCAACGGTGCATTCGTGCAGGCGGCAAGCACAACGATCTTGAGAACGTCGGTTTCACGGCTCGACACCACACGATGTTCGAGATGCTCGGGAACTTTTCGTTTGGCGACTATTTTAAAAAGGACGCGATTCGTTTTGCTTGGGAGTTCATCACGAAAGAACTCCAAATGCCGCTCGATAAACTCTACGTCACGGTTTTCGAAAAAGACGATGAAGCTGCTGAGATCTGGCACAAGCAAGAAGGCGTGCCGAAAGATCGGATCTATCGCTTCGGGGAGAAAGATAACTTTTGGTCGATGGGTGATACCGGTCCCTGTGGTCCTTGTAGCGAGATCTTTTTTGATCGGGGCGAGAAGTACGGGTGTGGAAAAGCGACCTGTAAAATGGGTTGTGACTGCGATCGGTACATGGAGTTTTGGAACCTCGTTTTCATGCAATTCAATCGGGATGCAAAAGGCGTCCTGACTCCCCTTCCGAAGCCCTCTGTGGATACCGGCTCAGGTCTTGAGCGCGTGGCCTCGATTCTTCAGAATGCGGAAACGAACTACGACACAGATATTTTCCAGCTGATCATTGAAGGAACATCCAAGCTTTGTGGAATTCCCTACGAACGAAAAAGTGATTTGGCTGCCTCGTTTCGCGTGATCGCCGATCACTCGCGCGCGACGGCATTTCTGATTGCTGATGGGGTCATGCCTTCCAACGAAGGTCGTGGCTATGTTCTTCGACGAATCATCCGTCGAGCGATACGCCATGGGCGGAAGCTTGGCTTCTCGACACCATTCTTAAATAAAACTGCCGGCTATGTGATCGATCAGATGGGGGATGCTTATCCCCACCTCATCGACCAACGCGCGTTGATTGAGCGTGCGGTTCTGGCCGAAGAAGAGCAGTTCTTTAAAACTTTGGATAAAGGTTTAGCGCTTCTCGATGAAGAGCTTGCAAAGCTCGCGACAAAATCTCTTCCAGGAGAAGTCGCGTTCAAGCTTTACGACACGTTCGGATTTCCGCTCGATCTCACGCGAGTCATTTGTGAAGAGCGTGGTTTTACGGTCGATGAAAAAGGTTTTGAAACCTCGATGGCCCGTCAGCGTGCTGATAGCCGTAAGAACTGGAAAGGTTCTGGTCAGGACGCACTCGACGCGATTTACCTTCAATTAACAGCGGAACTGAAGAAACAAAGTAAACTTCCCGAATTCGTCGGTTACGATAAACTCGACGTTGAGGGTGAGTGTCTCGCGATCTTAAAGCAGGGCGATCAAAAGATTGAGAGTGTGAAATCGGTCACGGCTTCGAGTTTCGCTGCGACCGCCGATAGCGCAGACACACAAATCGTCGAGGCCGTTTTCTCTCGCACGCCTTTCTACGGCGAAAGTGGGGGTCAAGTTGGAGATAAAGGCCGACTCATGGGCACCGACTGTGAAGCTGACGTGATCGATGTTCAAAAACCTACTCCAGAGCTCATCGTCGCTCACGTGAAATTGAAACGTGGAATGCTCGAAGTAGGGAAAAAATACACGCAGCAGGTCGATCATGAACTGCGCGCGCTCACTACGCGAAATCACACGGCGACACACTTGCTCCACTGGGCGCTCCGAAAACGTCTGGGCGCACACGTGAAGCAGGCGGGCTCGATTGTGACCCCGGATCTCCTTCGATTTGATTTCTCGCACTTTGAAGCGGTTAGGCCCGAAGAGCTTCGCGATATCGAAAACATGATCAACGAAAAGATCTGGCAGAACGACGGCGTGAAAAAGGAAGTGATGGCAAAAGACCAAGCCATCGCTCGCGGAGCGATCGCGATGTTCGGTGAAAAATACGGCGATCAAGTCCGCGTTGTTTCGGTCGGAGACTATTCGACCGAACTCTGCGGTGGATGCCACGTGAATCAATCAGCGGACATCCATCTTTTCAAGATCGTGAGTGAGTCCTCGATTGCGGCCGGTGTTCGTCGCTTGATTGCGTACACATCGAAAGGCGCTTACGAATACCTCCGTTCTCGAAACGACCTATTGGGTTCACTGAAAGATGCGGTGAAAGCTCAAACGATCGAAGAAATTCCAGTTCGAATCGAAAAAATGGGCGATAACGAAAGGCTTCTGAAAAAGAAAATCGAAAGCTTCGAGGCGAAAGCGGCCTCTCAGGAAGCGGATACGCTTCTCTCGAACGCACATGCTTTCAACGGCGGAAAGTTGATTCGTGGTCTTGTCGACTCAGGTGATCAAGGCGCGAAGAAGCTTCGAGATCTTGCCGAAGTTCTAAAAAACAAAGCTAAAGATTCTGTTGTCGTTCTTGGAATGAAAGAGGGCGACAAGGCAAACCTCATTGTCGCGGTCGGAGCTGATCTTGCGAAGAAGTTTTCAGCGAACGATCTACTCAAGCAATTGGCCCCTCTCATCGATGGCCGTGGCGGAGGAAAACCCGATCTTGCACAAGCAGGTGGCACGAAGGCTGCTGGGTTAGATTCCGTATTTAAAACCGCTGAACAGCTGGTCAGCAAATAAGTTTGGAGTGAAGCAAGCTAGGTGCTCCCGCGTTAAGCGTTTGAATTTCTTCATCTTGAGGAAATGAGCGACGCGCGTGTGTCACTGAAAAAAAGCTTCACGCACGAAAGGAAGTTTTATGAAAATTCAAAAAATCGGGAGCAGAAAAGCCCTAAAAATCTCGATATTCGGGGCCGTTTTAGCCCTGGTAGTGAGCGGTTGTACAAGCGGCTCGAACGTTGAAGGCCAAGTATTTCGCTACACTCTTCGCGATGACATGAAGAGTTTGGATCCGGCGAATGCCTACGATTCGATGAGTTTGGAAGTCCTCCCGAACATCGCGGAGGCCCCTTATCAGTACGACCTGACGAAGAAGGAATACACGGTCATTCCGCTTCTCGCGTCGGACATGCCGACCTATTCGAAGGATAACCTCACGGTAAAAATTCCGATCAAGCGTGGGGTTTTCTTTCAGGACGATAAAGCTTTTCCAAACGGTAAGGGGCGCGAGCTAAAGGCTCAAGACTTCGTTTACGCCATCAAACGCCTCGCGGATCCTCTGATCGAGTCACAAGGTTCGTGGATTTTTGAGGGAAAACTCCTCGGATTTGAAGATTTCCAGAAGAAAATTCGTGATGCCGCGAAAGCAGATCAGAAGAAAATTTTCGAGGAAACGGAACTTCCCGGCGTTCGCGCGCTTGATGATTACACCTTTGAGCTGAAGTTCACGAAACCTTATCCTCAACTCATCCACGCACTCACGATGACTTTCCTTTCACCCGTGGCGAAGGAAGTGATTGATGCTTACGCCGATGAACATCGACAGCTCAATGATCGCTGGGTAGGAACGGGTCCATTCAAACTCACGAAATGGGATCGTGGACACGAAGTGATTCTTGAGAAGAATCCGACCTTTCGCGGGGACGCGTTCCCGGCTGGTGCAGGTCTGGATGTGGGTAAGCCCATGCCGTTTCTCGATAAGCTCGTTTTCCGAGTTACAAAAGAAGAACAACCGGCTTGGCTGAACTTCTTAAAAGGTGAACTCGATTTCTCGAAGATCCCCAAGGACAACTACAGCTCGGCTTTCACCTCTGGGATGAAGATCTCGGATGAAATGGCACAAAAAGGAATTCGCCTCGAGAAAATTGACGGCGGAACTTTTTACTACATCGGTTTCAACGTGAAGGATCCGGTATTGAAGAATAAGTACCTTCGCCAGGCGATCAGCTCGGCGATCGATCGTGATCAGTGGATCACGCTTTTCTTCAACGGTCGTGGCTCAAAACAAGTCACCGCGGCCCCTCCTGGAATGCAGGACCGAGTGAAGGACGCGAAAATTAAGTACGATTACGATATCGCGAAAGCAAAAGAGCTCCTGAAAAAAGCGGGCTATCCTGATGGAAAAGGCCTCGGTCCGATTACTTTCGATATGCGTGGCGCAGACTCCGTTAACCGTCAATTGGGTGAGTTTTTCACCGCTCAGATGGCGAAGATCGGCGTAAAGTTGAACGTGGTTTACAACACGTTTCCGGCATTCCTCGAGAAAAACCACAAAGGGCAGCTTTCCATGTTTTACGGCGGATGGATCATCGATTATCCGGACGTCGAGAACGTGTATACGCTCCTCTATCCGTCGAAGACCGCTCCGATTCCAAACGACTGTTTCTTTGATAATGCGGAATACAATAAGTCGTACGTAAAAATGGCGGTCATGCAACCGGGTCCGGCACGAGCGAAACTCGTGAAGGAAATGGATGATGTCATTCAAGAAGAAGTGCCTTGGGCGCTTGGCTTCTACCGTGACGATTACGTCCTCGTCCAAGGCTGGGTTCAGAACTTCCGCGCTTCGAACTTCGGACGCGACTGGTACAAGTACTACAAAGTCGATGAGATGAAGCGTAAGGAGATTCTCGCTTCGTTTAAAAAGAAAAAATAAGTTGGAATTTTATTAGACAGGCGGATGGTGAGTTTCACCATCCGCCTTTTTTATTTTTGGGTTATCCCGTACGATCATTTCTTATGATTTCTCTTCTCTTCATTTTGGTTTTTTCATCAAGCGATACTTTTGCCGCATTTGATTTTCCCAATATCGCGACCCTCATGCGCCCCGCTCAGACTTCTCTTAAATTTTCGGGAGTTCTCGAGCCTGAAGCGAAGGTGGAGAGTAATGGCGACAAGAAATCCGTGAAGCAGGGGAGTGTCGATTTATCTGTGCCCGTCTACGACTTCGAGCGCTCTCGGGTGACTCTTGCTACAAATTACGGAAGACTTGACCCAGGCGGATCGGACTACGGACTTCTTCGTCGCTACGACAAAGCGACGTTCAAGGCGACCTTTTCGCGTGTGCAATTGAACCAGGGGTTACTCGTCGCTGATGTGAGTTACGGATCTGAGAGTGATCAAATCTTTAAAAGCTCAGATGTGAACACGCTGAGTTCGACTCTCCTCTACTCATTTCCAACGGAATATGCTGAGGGCGAGGGCGGACATCCGATCAAAACTTGGAGTTGGTTTCTCAGTTACAGTAATAATCGGTCGTTTATGAACGGACTGCCGCTCCTTGGATTTGTGTACTCCTATATCCCGTCGCGAGATTATCGCTTAATGCTGGGTGTGCCGTTTGTCTCTCTAGCGCTTCGATTTCAGGACAAGTGGGAATGGAGCTCGTTTGTAGTGGTACCTTTTCTTGCGCGAACCAAACTCTCTTACGACATCATGCCGTTTATACAAGCTTACGCTTTGTTCGATACTTCCCAACAAACCTTTCTTCGGTATGGTCGTAGTGAAAAAGATGATCGCGTTTTCTATGATGAGAAGAAGTTCGCACTCGGCGTTTCAGCGCCTCTCGCTCGTTGGATTAAAACTAACTTTGAAGTGGGATATGCTTTTGATCGTCGCTTTTATGAGGCAAGAAACAGCTTACGTCCCAAGGCCGGGCGTGAATCGCTCGGTTCTTCACCGATCATTTCTGCCAGTATTGAAGCACTATTCTAATTTTGTGGGGTTCATTCCCATAAAAGAGAAACGGCCGATCTGCTTCCTATGCAGACCGGCCGATTTCTTTGTCGAGACTCTCGCGTTCAAACCAACCAGGGCAAGCGGCTGAGCGCGGTTCACTCCCCAGGCTAATAAGGAGTGAAGGAGTAAGGATTCAGGCTAATTGTCAGATCAGGGCCTCAATCAGCGGATCCGTCGGTCGATTGCAGGAGAAGTTCCTAAAATCGCAAGCTATCTCTTTTGATCTCTGGGTTCTCTTATCAACCGACGTTCCGCAATTAAGAACCAGATATGAATCCAGTATCGCACACCGCGTTAAATTTGCAAGTATTTTATTCAGATAAATTAACAATTAACAAAAATGTCTTATAATCAATAACTTAAATGGCAAAAAAACGACCTAAACTGTTTAGGTTTGAGGCTCCGGGGTCAGATTTTTTTGTGAAATGGGGATGTGTCTGAGCTGAAAGGCCCGTGAAGTTAATCTGACTCGTGTGGATTTCTTCCCCAAAAAACACTTAAAAATGGCTCCGGTTTTCATATTTTCGAAAGTGGACTAAAAAAATCAGCGATCAAAACTTACCTAAGATGTTGAAATTATTATGTTTAAAAAACACTTCAAAATTTACGACGCAATGCTATAGGGGTACACAAATTGCTGTTTCCGCTGACGTAACAAGCAGCACAACGTTCGTAAATTTTACGAACTAACTTAAGGAGTATGGATCATGAAACTCATGAAAGTCCTCAGCGCAGCAGTTGCGATGATGATGGTTGCGGTTATCCCAACCACTCAAGCAATGGCGCAAAACGCATCTGTTGAGAACG
>CAYOJT010000171.1:4544-6930 GCA_964404365.1 uncultured Bacteriovoracaceae bacterium | reverse complement strand
GCTCTTCAGGTCGCAGCCGTCATGCCGGAAGATCCTACGAGCGCTACGCTCGGTCGGTTTTCGAGTGGCGTAACTGAACTTAAAAACCGAATGGATCCAGATGGTTTAGCCCTCTCCATTGAACAAAAGATTGAACTCGCAAAACGCCTAGAACGTACCTGTCGCGCTCTCGATCGTCGCATTCAGACGGTTCGTTCTGCTTCTTTTGCGGAATCTAAATTTGAAACCGAACTCAGAAATCATTTGGGCCAAAGGCTGACGAACTCAGGCTCCTTTTTCTCAGTCTCCATTTCGTGCAAAGCAGAAGAAAATGGCGACGCGCAGATGGGTGGCGATTACCGCTTCTCAACCCACCTGAACAAACTCGAAATTGATGCATGCGCGAAAGAAGCCGCTCACACGGCGACTCGCCTCCTCGGCGCGTCGATGCCAAAGACCATGAATTGTCCCGCCGTGATTGAAAACGGTGTTGTGGGCGATCTCATCGACTTTCTGTCCTCGAGTTTTCTCGGCGACTCCATCGAAAAGGGTCGCTCGATGCTGATTGGTAGGCTTGGCGAAAAAGTATTCTCGGAGAAATTGAACCTGATCGACGATGCGCTCTTAGAGGGCGGTTACGCGACTCGTCCGTTTGATGCCGAAGGAACGGCTTCCCAGACGAACGACGTTGTTCGAAACGGCGTTTTCACTCAGATCCTCTTTGACCAACCCACCGCTTTCCGAATGAAGGCGAGCTCGACCGGAAATTCGTCGCGCTCCATCCAAAATCCACCTTCCATCGGCCTTACCAATTTTTATATGAAGCCAGGGACCGCGAGCGTGGAAGAACTCATTTCAAAAGCCGGAAATGGAATTTACCTCACCGACCTCATGGGCGTTCACACCGCAAATCCGATCACAGGTGCATTTTCGCTCGGCGCTTCCGGCATCTTAATTGAGAACGGAAAACTCACTCGCCCGGTCAAAGGTTTCGCGGTTGCTGGAAACGTTTTGGATCTTTTTAAGAACATCGACACTTTAGGATCTGACCTGCGTTTCTTTGGATCCATCGGCGCACCGTCGTTTTTGGTCGACGGACTGCAAATCAGCGGGGCTTGAAGAAACATGAATATCCGTTTCCATTGGAAGTCGGACATCGGCCGTAAGCGAGCAAAGAACCAAGACTTTGCGGGCACATTTCCGGATCACACCCTTTATGTAGTCGCAGACGGAATGGGCGGCCATCGAGGGGGCGAAGTCGCATCACAAATGGCTGTCTCTATTGCGGGTTCGACCTTTGAGCGCACTCATACGAATGATCCGACCCACCCACGCGAACTCCTTCAGAGTGCCGCTCGCGAAGCGAACTCGCAGATCATGAAACGCTCTCAGAGCGAAAAAGAGCTAGAAGGGATGGGAACAACGCTGACCATGCTCCATGTGCACGAAAATACAATTCTCGTGGGTCATGTGGGCGACTCTCGCTGTTACCTCATTCGGAACGAGGGGATCTGGCAAATCACTCGTGACCACTCGCTCGTTCAAGAAAAACTTCGTGCAGGCATGATTACGCGCGATCAACTCAAAACCGATCGCATGAAAAACGTCATCACGCGTTCGGTCGGCTTCGATCCGAACTTTTCAATCGACCTTTACGAATACTCACCCCAACCCGGCGACCTCTTTCTCATGTGCTCAGATGGTTTGAGCGGTCAGGTGGATGACCCACAGATTTTTAAAACAGTCATGGATCATTACCTCAGCGCAGTAAAATCCATGCCCGATCGTTATAAAGAACTCATGGAAAAAACGCTGCAGAGCCTCATCGACCAAGCCAATGACCATGGCGGCGACGATAACTGTACTGCGATGTTGATTCACTACGGGAGTGCCTAAAATTTTATGAAAGCAAACGCGAATCGTTATTACACGCTCATGATCGTTCCCGAAAAAACGACCGAAGTGAAAAAGGTCCTTATCCCTGCTTGGATCGTAAAGCTTGCGGGTCTCACGGTTGCGGTAATTTTAACTTTGATCGGAATCATGCTGGCAAATTACGGGTATGTGATGAGTCAGATCGGCGAAAACAACGAACTCAAAACAGAGAACCGTCGTCTGCGCCAGCAAGTTCAGGTTTTCAAATCCAAGATGAACAGCCTTGAAAGCACAATGGACCGAGTGAAAACTTTTTCGACTCGCCTCAAAATCATTACGGGCGCTGAGGACAGAGGCGGGGCGCAGGCTCTTCTTCAAAACATTCCGGATGCGACTACGAATTTAGGTGCTCCGAAAACGGTACCACCGGAAGTTGCGGCAATTGAGGCAGAGCTTGAGGCAAAAGACCCTGAACAAGAGGTCCTGAAAAAACAGTACGCCGAGCTTGAGGGTCATATTTCGACGATGTCGA
>CAYOJT010000171.1:0-4534 GCA_964404365.1 uncultured Bacteriovoracaceae bacterium | reverse complement strand
TCATTGAACAAACATTACAGGATCAATACGAACAGCTCGTCGATCAGAAAGCTTTCCTGGCGGCTCTACCGACGCGAAAACCTGCGGTCGGGTATTTCACTTCGGGGTTTGGGATTCGTAAAGCTCCTCTCGGCGGCAAAGTGAAAATGCACGAAGGCTTGGATATCGCAAATCACCCAGGCACTCCGATCAAAGCGACAGCCGATGGAGTCGTCACCTTCGCGAACACCAAAGCTGGTTACGGCCAGACCGTGATTTTGGATCACGGCTACGGACTTCAGACTTGGTATGCCCACACGCGAACGATGCTCGTCAAAGGTGGACAGAAGATTCGTCGGGGCGAAACGATCGCGCTTCTCGGAAATTCCGGCCGTTCGACGGGTCCTCACTGTCACTATGAAGTGCGTGTGAACGGAATCCCTGTCGATCCACTCTCCTACATCCTTGAGAACTAAATGGGCTTCACGGACAATACGTTCATCGTATTTGTCGTACTCTTCTTTTCGACCTTTTTCGCGCTCTCACAGGTTTTCAAATTCACTCACTCAGCGCTCAATCGGGTTGTCCTCATTTCATCGCTCGCACTCTACAGTTTCGCCTACCCTCCTGCGCTTCTCATACTGATCGGCCAAGCCGTAATCGGACAACTTTCACTCGTTTGGATGAGGAGAACGAATTCGCTCACTTCAAGAAAGTTTGCGCTCTTTCTTGGCATCATCTTGAATCTTTTAGTCCTCTGCTTTTTCAAATACTCAAACTTCTTTGCCGAATCTTCGCTCATCCTTCCGCTTGGGATTTCATTTTATACCTTCACGCTCATCGGTCACTTAATTGAAGCTTACCGTGAAAACATCGCACTCCAAGCAACTCTGGCCGAGACACTCTACCTCATGTCGTTTTGGCCGCATCTAGCCGCCGGCCCTATCCTGAGAAGCTCTCTCGTACTGGAAAACCTCCGCAAGTCATTGACGATCCGAAAAGAAAACCTCACGAAGGGGCTGTTCCTGATTTTGTTGGGTTATGGAAAGAAACTTCTCATCGCCGATAATTTGGGCGCCTATGTGAATGCGAACTATTCCTACGGCATTAGCTCCATGAGCCTCGGCGATTCTTGGCTCTTCCTCTTTGGATTCAGCGCTCAGATCTACGCGGATTTTTCGTCTTATAGTGAAATAGCAATTGGATTTGCGGCATTGCTAGGAATCGAACTTCCTGCAAATTTCAATTACCCGTATTTCTCAAAATCGCTAACCGAGTTCTGGAAGCGCTGGCATATCAGTCTCTCAAGTTGGTTTCGCGACTACCTTTATTTCCCGCTCGGAGGGAATAAAAAAGGCGAATTGAGAAGCCTCCTGAATCTCATGATTGTATTCACACTCTCGGGCGTTTGGCATGGAGGAACGCTGAACTATCTCGTGTGGGGAGCGCTTCACGGATTCTTCCTTTGCTTAGAAAAACTTTTCAAACATGCACGGATCCGAATACCGTCCCTTTTAACGGGGGTTCTCACCTACCTCCTCACGACGATGCTCTGGGCATTTTTTAGACTCGATCTTTCAAACGCGGTTTTGATTTTGAAAAAATGTGTGGGCTTCGAAAAGAGCCCGGCCTATCTAGCAACCAATCCCTATTACAGTGCCCCTCTCCTTTTCTTTACTGGACTCGTATTTCTGGAACACGCGATTCAGCCGCTCGCTGTTTTTGAAAATGGAACGCTTCAAGTTCGGACCGACTTAAAACGACAAGCACTCATTGCGACTCTCTTCATTGCGGCCATCATTTTTAGCGGTAAAGCTCTCAAATTTATCTATTTTCAATACTAGCCATGAACGAGAACGAAAGACTTTTTTCACCGTCGAATTTTCTAATCCCCCTCTCGGTTCTCAGCATAGGACTCGTCGCTGCTCTTTTCTTCCCCAGTGCACCCATGAATCGTGATTTGGGGATGCTCTTTGATAACCGCCTCAAAGAAAACCCCCTCAACGCGGAGTTTGAAGAAGTGGCCCAGACTCTGAAGCTCGATCTCTCTTTCACTCGTCAAGTCATGGCGCGCGGAACAATCAATCCGATCGAACACCCGCTTTTTTGTGCTGCTCCCCATTCCTTTGATGTGATTCTTTTCGGGGACAGCTCGCTCGAATGGGGAATTAGTCCTCCCATCGTAAAACAAATCACGGGTCTGAACGTCGCAACCTTTTCAACCAATAGCCTTCTTTTGAACGGCTTTACGGTCGATATCTTTGATCAACTCATCCGCGAATATTTAAAACCCGATGGCAGAGTCGTTCTTTTCTTTACGGACTGGACCCAGACGAAAGGTTTCGATCAGATCTCACCCTTCGCTGAGAATCATGAGCGCGAACGCACTCAAGGATATATCGAAGCGATGAGAAGAGTCGCTCAATGTAATTTTTCGGACCTCCCTGCGGACTCGAGGTACACGCCTCCAAAGAAGAGTGCTCCCAAAATATTTTCGGAAAACCATCTGGCGCAGTATCAGGAGAGATTGCGAAGCCTCCAAGGGATGCTTGCCCTTCGGTTTCGCCTTCGCCTCCCCGAGATCGATATCTACGCGAAGAAAATTGAGCCTCAGATTAATCCCGCTTGGGCAGGACTGAAAAGGGGCGACATGATCGAGGGATTTCTCCGGTGGGATTCCTGGACTGTAATGCGTCGCTTAAAGGACCAAATCGAGTGGAGCGCTCAGAACCTCGATCCGCCTCAAAAATCACCTCTCGCTCAGGATCAAATTCGAACGTCAAAACTTATTCGTTCGAAGAATTGGCCGAACCTCACTTATGTCGTGCCTCTGACGCGCGAAAAGCATCACCCCAAGCCTCGCGATTATTACAGTGCTCTTTACGCGGATTTTGCGCAGCTGATTGATTTACCGGCGCTTCAACCGGCGAACGCACGCTATGAAATGGAAACCCTCCACGCCGCGAATACGACCGTCTTGTACCAAAGCGCCCTGTTTGCTCATGCCTTAAAGGACCTGAAATAAATCCCTCCACTTTTCTTGACATACGGCGCGTCATTCCCATCTTTCCAGAACTCAGCGATACGCGATTTATGATGACATAACCCCTTGTCAAAATTAGACTTATTGCTCAACCGATAGCCAACGAAAGCTTAAAAAAACCCTCATGATTCAGGCCATTGCTAAAAAGATTTTCGGTACCCAAAACGAACGTGAATTGAAAGCCGCCCAGCCGGTCATCGCAAAAATCAATCAACTCGAACCCGAGTTTGAACGCCTGACAGACGATCAGCTGAAAGCGAAAACGGGCGAATTCCGGGAACGCATTCAAAAAGGTGAAACCCTGGATCAACTCCTTCCAGAAGCGTTCGCAGTGGTTCGCGAAGCCGGGAAGCGCACGATCGGTCAACGTCACTACGATGTCCAGATGATCGGCGGCATGATGCTCCACAAAGGCCGCATCGCTGAAATGAGAACGGGGGAAGGTAAAACCTTGACCGCGACTCTCCCTGTTTATTTGAACGCACTGGAAGGCAAAGGCGTCCACGTCGTCACCGTAAACGACTATCTCGCTCGCCGCGATAGCGAGCACATGGGGAAAATTTACAGTTTCTTAGGTCTCACCACGGGAATCATCGTTCACGGTCTGACGGATGTTCAGCGGAAACGCAACTACGCCTGCGACATTACCTACGGCACCAACAACGAATACGGATTCGATTATCTTCGCGACAACATGAAGTTTCGTCTCGAAGACTACGTTCAGCGTGAACTGAACTACGCGATCGTCGACGAAGTGGACTCCATCCTGATCGATGAAGCGAGAACTCCGCTCATCATCTCCGGACCGACCGATGCCTCGAGCGATCTTTACACGCAGATCGATAGCTTCATCAATCGCTCGGGTGGACTCATCAAAGACACGCATTACACAGTCGATGAAAAATCGAAATCGGTAGCACTCACTGAAGCGGGTATCGATGAGATGGAAAAACGCATGGGGATTAAAAATCTCTATGACCCGACCAATATCGAAACCCTTCACCATGTGAACCAGGGGCTTCGCGCGAACGTCATCTACAAGCGCGACGTTGATTACGTCGTCCGTGATGGCGAAGTCGTGATTGTTGACGAATTCACAGGGCGTCTCATGCCGGGCCGACGCTGGTCCGATGGCCTCCACCAAGCGATCGAAGCCAAAGAAGGCGTCGACATCGAAAACGAGAACCAGACTCTCGCGACGATTACCTTCCAGAACTTCTTCCGGATGTACAAAAAACTCTCGGGGATGACCGGTACCGCAGATACCGAAGCGACCGAGTTCAAACAGATTTACAGCCTCGACGTCACCATCATCCCAACCAATAAGCCGATGGTTCGGATTGATAACGCCGACGTGATCTTTAAAAACCAGATGGCGAAGTACAAAGCGGTGGCTGCCGAAATCAAGCGCCTCCACGAAAAGGGCCAGCCGGTTCTGGTCGGTACGACGTCGGTTGAAAAATCTGAACTTCTCCACGAACTTCTGAAGCGCGATAATATTCGCCACTCCGT
>CAYOJT010000170.1:4239-6938 GCA_964404365.1 uncultured Bacteriovoracaceae bacterium | reverse complement strand
CTCAAGAGAAACTCACGCTTGGGCTGACTCGTGTTCAGTTGTCGATTAAAAGACGACCGCACGTGCGGCGAAATGAAAGGAAGATGACGACATGGCAAAACAGAAGTCAAAAAAAGCTGCTGCAAAGCGGTTCTCGTTCACCGGAACGGGCAAAATCAAATTCAAACGCACGAATAAACGACACGGTTTGGGCAACAAAAGCGCAAAACGTAAGTTGAAACTCCGTTCTGCGGGATACCTTTTCGAAGGCGATCGCAAGCACGTTGAAAAGTGCCTTCCAAACGGCATTTGATTCGCTCACGTAACTTTTAACCAAACTATCGAAACTGATTTTTTAAGGAGTATTACTCATGGCACGTGCCAAGCGCGGTTTTAAACGCCGCCATCGTCGTAAAAAGATTTTGAAAAAAGCCGAAGGATTTGTCCTCGGCCGTAAGAACCAAGCCCGCCGTACGGCGGAAGCTGTGGATCGCGCAGGAACGTATGCGTTCCGCGATCGTCGCGCTAAGAAGCGCGATTTCCGCCAACTGTGGATCGCTCGTCTTTCCGCAGCTCTGAACGGAAACGAAATCAGCTACTCGCGTTTCATTGGCGCTTTGAAAAAAGCTCAAGTGAAACTCGATCGTAAAGTTCTTTCCGATATCGCACTCAAGGATCCTGCAGGATTCTCTGCGATCGTGAAGGAAGTGCGCTCGTTTGCTCCAGCAAACTGAGTTGCCGACCGTGACGACGGGTCTAGATCTGTCGTAAAGGTCCCCGCGCTTCGGTTGAAAGACTGAAGAAAAAGAATAGTCCGCACCGTGGAATACGATGCGGACTTTTTCTTTTTGACCTAAAGCGTCGAACTCTTGAAGTTTCCGCTTCAACTCAATAGACTCAAACTCTGAATTTTAAAGAGTTTTTCACTCTCCTGAAACGAAGGGTTCCTCATCCGTGATCGACAAAATTAAAGCCATCGGCGCGCAGGCGCTAAAAGACATCGAAGCCGCAAAAGATCTCCAAACTTTGGAAGGGTTTCGAGTCTCGGTGCTCGGGAAAAAAGGATCGCTCTCTGAAGTCTTGAAGGGATTGGGTTCTGTGGGACCCGACGAGCGCCCTAAGATCGGTGCTGCTGCAAACGAAGTGAAATCGAAAATCGAAGCGGCGCTCGATGCGAAGCGCGACTCGATGGAGGCGGCTGCGCTTTCGGAGAAATTAAAAACCGAGCGTCTCGACGTATCCCTCCCTGCGCGAAAGTACCATCGAGGCTCGCTACATCCGGTCACCCAAACGACTCGACGGTTGGTGGATGTGTTTTCGCGATTGGGTTTCGATCTGATGACCGGGCCAGAGATTGAGACCGATTACTTCTGTTTTGAGTCCGTGAATATTCCGGCCGATCACCCGGCGCGAGATCAGCAGGATACTTTTTTTATGGGCCCAGGGCTTGTTCTTCGGACCCAGACGACTGCGATTCAAACACGTGCGATGCGTGGAAAAAAATGGCCCATTCGGATTTTGAGTCCGGGCGCTGTGTATCGAAAAGATAACGATGCGACCCACTCGCCGATGTTCCACCAATTAGAGGGTTTATGGATCGATCAGGGCGTAAAAATGAGTGACCTGAAGGGGACGCTCGAATTTTTTGCTCGCGAAGTTTTCGGTGAGAAGACGCGGATTCGTTTGCGTCCGTCCTATTTTTCGTTCGTTGAGCCCGGCGCTGAGGTCGATGTCTCGTGCTTTAAATGCGGCGGAAAAGATGCGGCCTGTAAGGTCTGCAAGGGCTCCGGATGGCTTGAGATCTTGGGTGCGGGAATGGTTCATCCGAAATTACTCGAGCTTGCAGGTTACGATCCGAAGGAAGTCAGTGGATTTGCGTTCGGTATGGGGATTGATCGAATCGCGATGATTCTCCATGAAATTCCAGATCTACGCCTGATGTTCCAAGGCGATCAACGTTTCTTGGGGCAGTTATAATGGCCGCAATCGAATGCGCCCGTGAAGGTACGACACGATGAAAGTTTCATATAATTGGTTAAGCAGCCTTGTTGATCTGAAGGGTCTCAGTCCCCAGCAGCTCGCGGATCTTCTCACCGCGCGCGGACTTGAGGTCGAAGAAATCGAGAATCAAGGAAAGGGCTTCGATAAAGTCGTTTCGGGTCACATCTTGGATAAAGGTAAACACCCGAACTCAGATCGCCTCTCATTCTGTAAAGTCGATACGGGTAAAGCAGGGGGTGTGCTTGAGATTGTTTGTGGCGCCACGAACCATAAGACGGGCGATAAGGTCGCAGTCGCGATGGTCGGAGCTGAACTCCCGAACGGAATGAAAATCGGGAAGGGAAAGATCCGCGACGTCGAATCGAACGGAATGCTCTGTTCGGAAGCTGAACTTGGGCTTTCGAAAGAGAGTGCGGGAATTATAATTTTGCCTCCTGCTACGCCGATCGGTGAGCCGGTTGCGAAAATCTTGGGTCGTAACGATACGCTCCTAACTTTGAAGCTCTACGCAAACCAAGGCCATTACCTCTCGCACTTTGGTGTAGCTCGCGAAATCGCTGCTGCTCTTGGGAGCGTCCTCAAAAAGCCCGAAGTGAAAACGTCGATCGATTGGAAAGGTTCGCCGATTGCGATTGATCTTCAAGCGGGTGATAAAGCGGCTCAGTTTTACGGCTGTTTCATTGAAGGCGTAAAAATCGGACCTTCGCCAAAGTGGCTGG
>CAYOJT010000170.1:0-4229 GCA_964404365.1 uncultured Bacteriovoracaceae bacterium | reverse complement strand
GGTCGGATCTCGATCGATCAATAACGTCGTCGACGTTACGAACTACGTGATGCTGGAACTCGGACATCCGGTTCACGCGTATGATGCGGAAAAAATCGCGGGTAAAAAAATCGGCGTTCGTCTTTCGAAATCGGGAGAGAAACTCCCACTCCTGGACGGCAGCGAAGTGATCATGGGCGGCACGGAACTCGTTATTTTCGATGGAGAAGGAAAAGCCGTCGGACTTGCAGGCGTCATGGGTGGAGGTAATTCGGAAGTTTCAGATTCCACCACAAAGCTTTTCTTGGAATGCGCTGAATTTGATCCAGTCCTCGTTCGTCGGGCGAAAATGAAGCATCAGAAAATGACCGATGCGGCGACTCGCTTTGAGCGAGGCGTCGATCCACACGGACTCCCGAATGTGATGGGGCGAATGGCGACCCTGATTTTAGAATTGGCCGGAGGAAAAGTGGTCGGCTCTGTGAAATCGCAGGTTCGTGAACCGCAGTCTCGAAAATCGATCGAAATGCCCATTGATTACGTTCGAAATTTCATCGGCGTGGATGTCACCGAGAGTGATGTGAAGAAACAACTCGAAGCTCTCGATTGTAAGGTCGAGAAATCGGGATCGAATTTTAAAGTCACGCCCCCGACCTACCGCTTGGACCTGAACCTCCGCGAAGATTTAAGCGAAGAAGTCGCGCGCTCGGTGGGGTACGATAAAATCCCATCGACGGTTCCGCCGCTTTCGGGACAGCCGACACCTAAAGTATGGGATGCGCAGGGAGCTGAATCGACGCTTCTGGATCGCGCAAAAGACGCTTTTGTTCGCCAAGGAATGTGTGAGGCTCTCAATTACGGATTTACAAGCGAAGCCCTTCTTTCCCAATTCGGAATGAAGAGCTCGCTGAAAGTACAAAACCCCATGTCGGAAGAGTTCGAATGGATGGTTCCATCACTCGTTCCAGGATTGGTCCAGAATGCGCTTTATAATCAGCACCACAATTTCGGTGGAGAAACCCCGGTTGTGCGACTCTTCGAAATTCGTCCGACTTTTGTTTACAGCGGCGCGGAAACACCGAAAGCTCCGACGCCCTACGAGACCGGAATCACTGAAGAGTGGAAGGTTTCGTTTGCTTTGATGGGTCCTCGTCTCGCGGGGGGGCTGAAAGCCGATTTGGTCGATGCGGACCTTTATGATGCGAAATCCGTGGTCGAAGGATTTTTAGAACAGATGGGCACAAAAGGCGTTCGTTACGTCCCGCTTCATCAGACGCGGACGCCAGATCACCCGATTGCGCGCATTTTACACCCAGGCCAAGCGATTGAAGTTCTCGCAGGAAATCAGGTCCTCGGTCGATTCGGACTCCTCCACCCAGGAGTTTCGAAAAAGTTGAAACTCAAGAATGATCTTTATGTGGGTGAGTTTGACTGGAACGTCTTGAAGTCGATGTCCCAGGCTGCTTCGAAAGCTCGGGCATACAAGGCCTGGGGCGAGTTCCCACCCATGGAGCGAGATTTTGCGATCCTGGTGAATGATGGAACGACAGCGGATCAGATTACAGCTTGCCTCATGAAGGCCGGAAAACCGCTCGCGAAGTCTGCACGTGTATTTGATGTTTACCGAGGCTCTCAGGTGCCTGCAGGTAAAATTTCGATCGCGGCCCGGGTCGTCCTCCAGGACGATACGCGATCACTGACCGAGGCAGAGGCCGAAGGCGTATCCGCTAAGATTATCGCGGCTCTGAAAGCCGATCTTGGCGCTGAACTTCGCTAAAGATGGCGCAGATTCAGAACGAAATTTTTAAACTAAAAGATCGAAGAGAGGTCACGATTCGGGCTCTCACGCCCTCCGATGTCGATTCATTTTTAGATCTTCGCGAAGCGATTTCTCGGGAGACTACGCACACGCTTCAGATACCCGGACGCCCACCTGCTCGAAGTCTTCTATTGGAGCGATGGGAAAAACAAGCTAGCCATCCCGTGAATCTTCGCCTAGGCGTCTTTGATGGTCCGCTCTTAGTGGCGAATCTCATGTTTTATCAAGACGAAGATCATCCTTGGATTAAGCACACGGCGAAATTCGGAATGTATTCTCGTCAGAGCTACTGGGGGCAGGGGATTGGAAAACGGCTTCTCGCCCTGATGGAGGAACATGCTGTAAAGTGCGGGATTTCCAGAATCGAGGCCCTGGTTCGCGTGGAAAATGAACGCGGATTGAAGCTCTATCAGTCGGCGGGTTATCAAATTGAAGGTACGAAAAAGGCGGCCGCGATTATCGACGGTAAGCCACGCGATGAATACCTCATCGCGAAACTCCTGACCGCTCCCGCGGCTCAAGAGTCCAGATCTGCGCCTCTTTGGATGCCACCGACGATTGAAACCGATAATCTGGTCTTACGCGCCTTAAATGAAAACGACGCACCTGCGATGTTCGAATACACGAGCGATCCAGAAGTTTCGCTCTATACGCTTTGGAGTCCGCATCAGACGATTGAGGACACACGAGCTTTCATTCGTGGGTATGCGTTTGAAAATTACCGAAAGAAAGAAAGTGAACCTTTCGGCATCTGTCTAAAAGATAATCCTGAGCGCGTGATCGGAACATGCGGTGGATGGTGGAAGTCCGAGAAAAGCCGGAAAATGGAAGTTGGGTACGCACTGGCTCGTCCTTATTGGGGTAAGGGGATTATGACGGAGGCTCTCACTGCGGTTATCGATCATCTCTTTCGTGCTTATCCAACGCTTGAGAGAGTTGAAGCCCATTATAAGATGGAAAACGCTGGCTCCGGTAAAGTCATGGAAAAATGCGGGATGAAGTTCGAGGGAACGATCCGCTCCGGAATTTTTAGCAAAGATCGATTCTGGGATATGAATCTTTATTCGATTCTACGTGCGGAGTGGGCGCGTTCGCGGCCAACTTAGATTCATTCGTCGCGCGAGTCGCCCCCTTCAAATCGGGTCGTGTATTTCTCGGGAATTTGTGTTCTGCGTAATGGAACTCACACCTAAATCTGAAAATCCATCTTCTAAATACAAACCTTGTCTGCCTCTTCAAGTAGAATTTTCAGTTCCTTCTCGGACTCTTGTATTTGGGACAGAAGACCTCTATCCCCCGGGTAGACGTGAAGTGCTGCTTGGGCGAACGTCATTCTACGTGTGGATTCAATGATATCTTGAATTTTGGCTTTGCATGCACCTGATGAATCCGCAAAACTATTTACGCTAACAAGTGCCAACAGCCCGGCTGCTAAGAGAATGCTATTCTTGTTCATATTATGTTCCTTTGTCTTTAACGGTCGTTCGGCCGAATCTCGCTCTCAATTCCTTTGTTCTTTCGAGTGAGATTTTATATCTGTGGCTCGCGCCGGTTATCTTCGTTTAAGCGCGCAGTCGTTGCACCCAAATCTAGGGTTTTTGATCCTTAGCTACCGGCCAAATGTTGATGGAATCGTGGCAGGAAAGCTTATAGTCGCTGTAATTATTAGATGGATAAAAGAGATAGCACTGTTCGTGATCTAGCAGGCCACCGGTTACTTTGGGATGCAAGAAGCCCGTTAAATATCCATTCCTATCTAGGGTGATCCAAATCACATCCTTAAATGTTTTACCTTTGACTACGAAATCATTCTGACAGTGTGGAAGCCCGTCATCGTACTCGGGCACATTTCCCATATGACTAATGGTTCCGTCATCATGGAAATAGGTAAACCCTCGTCCAGAAAACTTAAATCCATTTTGAGTCGTAACAGGCACACATTCTTTCAGTCCCTGCAATGAATGAAGATTCAAATTTGGATAGAAGCTCAATTGTGGCTTGTCCACCACTGGCTGAGCGTATTCATCGAGAATCATGGTGTAGCTCTGACCTTTGTACTTAAAATGGTTTTCAGATTTTTCCTTGGGAAAACTCAGGTAAGCGAGCGTTCCTTGAGGACGAGTACTTAGGAAAGCTTCACCATCGGCCGGGAGAGTGATCTTATAGTTATCTGTTTCAAGTACGAGTGGTTGAGCGGGCACCAGATTGCACAGTCCACTTTGCCACGTAAACATATCTTGAAACCTAAAAGCGACGCTGGAAGACTCGCCTCTTAAGCGAACAACATCGCCTTGAATGTCTCCGCACGCTTCTGAATGCTGACTCCATAAAGAAATGAGGGCTACCATAAGCACAGATGATGACGTCTTCATTGCATGCTCCCTGTAACAAATAATAATTTCATAATTCCCTTTATTTTAAACCAATGTTT
>CAYOJT010000169.1:0-6961 GCA_964404365.1 uncultured Bacteriovoracaceae bacterium | reverse complement strand
CCGTCGGCGATGAGCTGAAAAATTCAGGTTACACTTCCAAGATGGTTGCAATCGCTGTGAAAGATCGCGCGGCGATCCTCATGGGAGGGCATCGCGCCGATCTCGTGATCTGGCATAACCAGGCTCCCTTTAAATGGGTCACAAGCGATAAGTACGTAAAAGAGGGAAAACTCCCGGCCTGGGTAGAAAAACTGAACGATGAGTTCGAAAAGGAAAAGGGAACAAAATTTGTTTGGGATGTTACGGGTCCTGGGAATGGTCGATCCGATACGACGCTAAAACCCGAGAAGTTCCGCACCTGGGGCCTCGAAACAAGCTTTCCACATTCGTATGAGCGCGGCACTCCGGCGTCGTTCTCCTCGCCCTACGGAATTGAAATCAACACGCGTGCCGCGCTTGCCGCGATTAAAGAATATAAAATGGGTCAGTGGCGCGATCCTGACATTCTCGCAGTATCACTCTCGATCCATGATTACCTCGCCCACGGCTTCGGTCCCAATTCGAGGGAGATGGAAGAAATCACGGTTACTGAGGATCGAGAGATCTCAAAGATTTTGAACGCCATTGAAAAAGAAGTTCCCGGCGGACTGGAAAACTCTCTTGTCGTCCTTACTGCCGACCATGGTGGCCCCGTAAATCCAGATATTCTAAAAGCAAACGGCGCTCCCGGCGGCAGGATCAAGCTCGATGAAGCCGAAAAAGAAATCGAAGCGCTCCTCGAAGAGCGCTTTGGGAAACCGAGTAGCGGTCGGAAATGGCTTGCCCTTCAGTACGACTTTAATTTTTTCTTCGACTGGAAGGAATTCGCGAAGAAGGGGGAAAATGCCAGATTCGAAGCGCAGGAGCTCGTGAAAAAATACCTCGAGAAGAAACCCTATACTCAATTCGCGATCACCGAAGGCGATGTCAGAGCAAATCGAATTCCACCCGGGCATACGGGAGACGCCATTAAGAAGACCTTCTTCCCGGGCCGAAATGGGGACGTCATCCTCCTACCGAAAGCAAACTGGGGTGATGATCGCGACACGTCGAACCACATTACGCCTTGGGCCTACGATCGAACGGTCCCGATCGTTTTGACCGGTCGCGGCATTAAACCTGGTCGCTATGCGCAGGGCGCTAAAGTGATCGACATCGCGCCAACGCTTTCTTTTTTGCTCCAAACAACGCCTCCCGCGTTTTCGGAAGGCCGAGTTTTGAGTGAGGCGCTTCGTTAAACAGGCAGAATTTTCACTCTTAAAAAAGTCGAAAAAGGTGAATGATTTCACCCAAAAAGACCCCTTTTTCGGCTAAATTTAAAGGACAGTGGAAAAGTACAGTTATCTCAAAAGCGTAAACGCAGACTACATCGACGAAATCTATCAACGTTACAGTGAAAGCCCGGAATCGGTCGACGACTCCTGGCGCTTTTTCTTCGAAGGCATTCAATTCGGGGCCGAAAATTTTGCGATGCCCGTTCATGAAAATGGACACGCAAACGGACACTCGAATGGCCACGCGGCGGCCGCAGAAGCGCCGACGCCCGCGAACACGAAAGAGCTCATCACGAAATATGAAGCCGAAGCTCGAGTCGGTCGCCTCATCATGGCGTATCGCGAACGCGGCTACTTGCTTGCGAATTTAAATCCGCTCGAATCGCCTCCCGCGACTCACCCACTCCTCGATTGGACGTTTTTTGGGCTCACGCCTGCGGATTTAGAAACGCCGTTTGCTGCCGGAAATCTTTTGAATTTAGGGACAGCAAAACTGAAAGACATCATCGCTCTCCTGAAAGACACCTACTGCGGTTCTATCGGAGCGGAGTTTACCCATATCCAGGACCAACAGTCGCGTGAGTGGGTTGCATCGACGATGGAGAAAACGCGAAATCAAGCGAACCTCGATGTCGGTACGAAAAAATTCATCTACAAACGTTTAGCGGAAGCAGAAGGCTTCGAGCGTTTTCTTCACACCCGTTATGTCGCCCAAAAACGCTTCTCTGTTGAGGGCGGCGAAGGCGTGATCCCGATGCTCGATTGTATGATCGAAGTCGGCGCGGACTTAGGTGCTAAGGAAATGGTCATGGGTATGGCTCACCGAGGACGCTTAAACGTTCTCACCCATATCTTCGGGAAAAAACCGGAATACATTTTTACAGAATTCGAAGGCGCCTACAAAGTGGATTACTCCCACGGTGAAGGCGATGTGAAATACCACAAGGGCTATTCCGCCGATTTCAAAACTCGCCACGAAAAAGACATTCACCTCTCACTTGCGAACAACCCATCTCACTTGGAATTCGTCAACGCGATCGTTGAGGGCGTAGCACGCGCAAAACAGGCGAAACGAAATGATGCCGATCGCACTCAGGTCGTACCGATCCTTATTCACGGGGACGCTGCGTTCGCAGGACAAGGCGTTTGTTACGAAGTCGTACAAATGTCCGAACTCGACGGTTACGCGACCGGTGGAACGATTCACATTGTGATCAATAACCAAGTCGGATTTACAACGAATGCGAAAGATGCGCGTTCGACGCGATTCTCGACTGATCTTGCGAAGATGCTTGAAACACCGATCTTCCACGTGAACGGGGATGATCCAGAAGCGATCTGGCACGTCGCTCGTCTAGCGACCGAATATCGCCAGAAGTTTCGCCGTGACGTTTTCATCGATCTCATCTGTTTCCGTAAACACGGCCACAACGAGGGGGACGAGCCTTCCTTCACCCAGCCGATGATGTATCAAAAAATCAAGGCTCACACCGGCACTCGCGCCATCTACGCCGAGCGCTTAGCCCGCACGGGCGAACAGACTGCAGAGGAATCCCAAGCGGTAGTAGACGCAATCACAGAACACCTCACTCAAGCCCAGACAAAAGCTCGAGCTGAAGTGCCTCAACCTCACACTTCCGTATTTGCGGGAGAATGGGAAGGTTACCGCCAGCCAACGGAAGAGGATCTTTTCAAACCGGTGAAGACTTCAGTGTCGGAAACGACGCTGAAAGAAATCGCAAATCACCTCAATCACCCTCCGGCGACTTTTAAAGTACACTCCAAACTCACGCGCTTTTTAGAAGCGCGCTGGAATGCGGTGAAAGAAGGAAAAGGCATCGACTGGGGAAATGCGGAATCCCTGGCCTATGGATCTCTCGTGTTCGAAGGGCATCCCGTTCGTCTATCTGGTCAGGATGCTGAGCGCGGCACCTTCACCCATCGTCATGCGGTTCTGAATGATTCGGAAAACGGACAGAAGCTCTGCCTTCTCGACACGATCCCATCCGCTCAAGCTCGCTTCATGGTTCATAACTCTCACCTCTCTGAGACTGGGGTGATGGGGTTTGAGCATGGATACGCTCTCGCAGCCCCGAATAGCCTCGTGATTTGGGAAGCGCAGTTCGGAGATTTCGCGAACGGCGCTCAGGTCATCATCGACCAATTTTTTGCTTCATCGGAATCCAAATGGCAGCGCATGCACGGCCTTGTTCTCCTCTTACCTCACGGTTACGAGGGTCAAGGCCCTGAACACTCAAGCGCGCGTTTGGAGCGATTCCTCCAGCTTTGCGGACGCTCGAACATGTTCATTGCGAACCTCTCGACGCCTGCGCAGATTTTCCATGCGCTGAGACGTCAGGTGAAGTGGGACTTCCGTAAACCGCTCGTCATCATGTCACCGAAATCTCTCCTTCGTCACCCGCAGGCGATCTCGACGCTGGATGAGCTCTCAAAAGGCGGATTCCAAGAGGTCATCGACGATGTGGGAGTCGATCCAAAGGCTGCGAAGGGCGTGAAACGCGTTCTGATTTGCTCTGGAAAAATCTATTACGATTTGGCGGCAAAACGGAACGAACTGAAGCGAACCGATGTTGCAATCGTTCGCCTGGAACAGATCTATCCTTTCCCAGCCGCTCAGATTCAAAAGATCCTGAACCAATACGGAAACGCGAAAGACATCGTCTGGGTCCAAGAAGAACCTCGGAATATGGGCGCCTGGATGTTCGTCTTTGGAACATGGATGGGCGGGCTTTATAACTTTGCGGAAAAAGTCGGAAATCGCCCAATCCGTTACGTCGGTCGTGAGATCGGCGCATCGCCGGCCGTCGGCTCAATCAAGCTTCACGAAATTGAACAAAAAACATTAGTCGAAAAAGCATTTCAATAAATAAGGAAAATCATTCGATGAGAAAAGACATCGTTGCACCAACAGTAGGAGAATCGATCACGGAAGTGAGCATTCTGAAGTGGGCGAAACAACACGGCCAAGCCGTGAAGCCCGGCGATCTCCTTCTTGAAATTGAGTCGGATAAAGCGACCGTTGAAATCGTCGCTGAAAGCACTGGAACTCTACAAATTGAAAAACAAGCGGGAGAGCGCGTGAATATCGGCGCAAAGATCGGGTTCATTGATGACTCGATTCCTGCAACCGTGGGCGCAGCGACCTCCGCCACTCCAAAACCAGCCGCTGCCACTCCCGTTACTTCAGCTCCGACTCCGGCACCTACTCTTTCCGCAGCTCCAATGGCCTCGCATTCGAGCGGAGGCGCTAATCCCGCCTTATCACCCGCTGTACGACGCGCATCTGCGTCTCTCGGTGTGAATCCAGCCACGGTGACTGGTACCGGAAAAGACGGACGAGTGACGAAAGGTGATGTGCTAGGCGCGACTCCCTCCACGAGCGGCGCTGGCGCAACATCCGCTGGGACTCCTTCGTACGTGGCACCTGCATTGACGCCTGCTCCAACTCAAACCGTAAGCACCTTCAAGGGTCCGACCGCCTCCGATAAACCGGGCGATCGCCGTGTACCGATGTCGATGCTTCGCCAGAAGATCGCGGAACGTCTTGTTCAAGCCCAACACACAGCTGCGATTCTCACGACCTTCAATGAAGTGGATATGACAGCCGTGATGAAGCTTCGCGCCGAACACAAGGACGCTTTTAAAGCAAAACACGGCGTTAACCTTTCCTTCATGTCCTTCTTCGCAAAAGCTTCGATTGCAGCCTTAAAAGCGATCCCTGAAGTAAATGCTTCGATCGATGGAAAAGACGTCGTTTACCACGATTACTACGATCTCGGGATCGCAGTTGGAACCGAACGCGGACTTGTGGTTCCTGTCGTTCGCGGCGCTGACAAAATGTCTTTCGTCGATATCGAAAAGAAAATCGGCGAACTTGCGATTAAAGCGCGCGATGGAAAACTTTCGATGGCGGATCTCTCGGGCGGAACTTTCACCATTTCGAATGGTGGAACCTACGGCTCACTCATGTCGACTCCGATCTTGAACCCGCCTCAATCCGGAATTTTGGGCATGCACAAGATCATGGATCGACCAATGGCTGTGAACGGAAAGGTCGAAATTCGACCCATGATGTACACGGCTCTCTCCTATGACCACCGAATTATCGATGGTAAGGGAGCCGTCACGTGGCTTGTGAGCTTGAAAGAACACCTCGAGAACCCTGAAAAGCTCGGATTCACGTACTAATTTTTTTCAGGAATGAACACCCTTACCCCTGCTCCCGCGAACTTTCGTGGGCGTGGAAGGACGACACCTTATGAGCACTCATCAACAATTCGATCTCATCATCATCGGCGGCGGGCCAGCAGGATATGTGGCAGCGATTCGCGCGGCTCAATTGGGCTTAAAGACAGCTTGTATCGAGAAGCGCGAAGGAAAAGCTCTGGGGGGCACGTGCTTGAACGTCGGCTGTATCCCGTCGAAAGCACTTTTAGAATCGAGCGAGCATTATCATCAAGCTAAACATAAATTCGCAAAACACGGGATCGTGATTGGTGATCTCGGAGTCGATTTAGAAGCCATGATGAAACGGAAGGAAACAATCGTTCGTCAGCTCACAAACGGCATCGCGGGACTATTTAAAAAGCACGGCATTACTCCTTTTTACGGCCACGGCACTCTTCAAGGAAACAGTGGCGAGTGGAAGCGAGTCGGCGTTTCGGGCGGAGAAAGTGGATCTGTCACACTCGAAGCGAAGAAAATCCTCCTCGCGACGGGATCCGAAGCTTCTGAGCTTCCTTTCATGAAATTCGATGGAAAACGCATCCTCTCCTCCACCGAAGCCTTGTCGCTGAAGGAGATCCCACGGCACTTAGTCGTCGTCGGCGGTGGTGTGATCGGACTGGAGATGGGATCGGTTTGGGCACGCCTCGGCGCCCGCGTCACCGTCATCGAATTCCAAGATCGAATCCTCCCCGGGATGGATAAACAGACCGGAGACGAGCTGAAGAAGGCCCTTTTAAAGCAGGGCTTCGAATTTAAATTCAAACATAAATGTCTCGGCGCAAAAGAAACTCCCGGTGGACTCGTCGTTGAAGCTGAAGACATGACTCAAGGTCAGAAGATCGCGCTTGAGTGCGATTACGTTCTCGTCTCGACGGGACGTCGCCCCTACACTGCGAAGTTGGGCCTCGATACCGTAGGAATTACACCCGATCAGATGGGAAGAATCCCAATCGACGAACATTTCCAAACCGCTGTCCCCGGCATCTACGCAGTAGGCGATATCGTGGACGGTCCGATGCTTGCGCATAAAGCCGAAGAAGAAGGCGTTGCGGCTGTTGAAATCATCGCCGGTCAACCGGGTCACGTGAATTACGAAGCGATCCCGAATGTCGTTTACACCTGGCCGGAAGTCGCGTCCGTCGGCTACACAGAAGAAGAAGTAAAGAACGCGGGCGTCGAGTGCAATATCGGCGTTTTCCCGTTCATGGCAAACGCGCGCGCGAAAACCATGGAAGAGACCGAAGGTTTTGTGAAAATCATCGCAGATAAGAAGACGGACCGCGTCCTCGGCGCACACATTGTGGGTCCGAGGGCATCTGATATTTTATCGGAAATCGTATCCGTCATCGAGTTTGGCGGTTCGTCCGAAGATATCGCACGCACATGCCACGCGCACCCTACGCTGTCCGAGGTCGTCAAAGAAGCTGCGCTAGCGGTTGAAAAGCGGCAGCGAAATCTCT
>CAYOJT010000168.1:6498-7013 GCA_964404365.1 uncultured Bacteriovoracaceae bacterium | reverse complement strand
ACGGATGGAACGCGGTCATCGGAAATAATTTAAATGCGCCTTTCTATGTCGCACGCGAAGTATTTCATGCATCCATGAAAAAGACGGGCGGAGTGATCGTGAATATGGTGGCTGAATGCCGAAACGGAATGCCTCATATGGGACATTCAGGCGCCGCGCGCGCCGGAACGATCAATTGGACATACACCGCTGCACAAGAGTGGGCAAAATACGGAATCCGCGTGAATGCGATCGCTCCTGGTCTCATCGAGAGCTCAGGGCTCGATACCTATCCTGAAAACTTCAAGAACACGCTTCGGGAATTGAAGGGACGAATCCCGATGAAACGATTCGGAACCTTAGATGAAATCGTACAACCAATCTTATTCTTACTCTCGCCTGCAGCGAGTTTCATGACCGGAACGGTAATTCCTGTCGATGGCGGACAGCGATTATCCGGTCCGATGTGAAATTAGAGATTCACGTCTTTTAGGTTGATTGGCGCTGTACGGGCTTGGCCTTCTCGCGCCGGAAAA
>CAYOJT010000168.1:0-6488 GCA_964404365.1 uncultured Bacteriovoracaceae bacterium | reverse complement strand
TCCCGACTTTTGGTTTCATCGAGTTCAAATACTTGAGATCGATTTCGCCCGTAACGAGCGCAGGCACGTTGTAAGGACCCTCCGCGACGAAATCGGGAAATCCTGCTTCCTGAGGCGGAATGATGACTGCTTGACCGGTGTCGATCGTATCTTCTGGGCCTTTCGCAGAAACCGTTCCCGTTACGACTACGTATGCAAAATGCTCGACCGCGCGCGCCTGAGCAGCGAAGCGAACGCGCTTCAGACCCTTATAGCCCGTCATGGACGGCACCAAAATCAGCGCAGGGTTTGATTTCGCAAGCATCGCGCTGATCTGCGGAAACTCTGAATCATAACAAGTCGTGATCACAAATTTTCCAAGTTTCGGGTGAGTGAAAACCTGAAGCTCCTCACCTGTTTCCCATTTCCAATCGACCTCGTCTGGAGTCATGAAGATTTTATCCTGATAGACCGCCGTTCCGTCTGGAAATGCGAGGATAGCAGTATTTCGAATCTTACCTTGCGTGGTCCAGCGCGGAGTACTTCCACCCAGGATGATCATTTTATATTTTTTCGCCTGAGCCTTAATGAAGTCGAAGTATTTCGGAGTCAGATTCTTCGCGATTTCAGGAATCTCGATCAGCTCCTTCTCCAGCGTCGTGCTCTTTTTTAGATCTAGGCCGATGAGCTCTGGAAAAATAACGAGATCCGCTTTTTTCCGTTCGGCTTCGATGATCGATTTTTCGATTTTTTGAAAAAAGGCGTCGAGCGCAAGCCCGCCTTGAATGGGGTATTGGACCGCAGAGATTCGGAGTGTACCGGGATCAGCGATTGTGGATGTGGCAGTCATGATGAGAGCGGCTCCTGCGATAGACACGATTTTCAAGAAAGATTGGATCATTCCCTTACGATGCCTAAAGAACCGTCTCGGCCACAAGCGGAAAAGAAAAAGCCCCGGTCGCGCAGAGCGCGGCCAGGGCTTTTTCTTTAACTTATATTGAACTTAAGCTTCTTCGCCTTCGTCCACACCGTAATAAGTGAGGCCGAGGTGGTTGATGAGCTCTTCGTTCGTGAAGAAGCGGAGAGTGTTCTCGAGCTTCAATAATTGAACGGAGAGGTCGTGTTCCGGCTTCAAGCCTGGCTTCACGATTGGAGCCTTCAGGTAGAAGGACAGCCACTCCTGGATTCCGCGCATTCCTGCACGACCTGCCAAGTCCATATAGAGAGCCAAGTCGAGAGCGACAGGAGCTGCCAAAATGGAGTCACGGCAAAGGAAGTTCACTTTGATCTGCATCGGATAGCCGAGCCATCCGAAGATATCGATGTTATCCCAGCCCTCTTTGTTATCGCCGCGAGGTGGGTAGTAGTTGATCCGAACCACGTGCGAGATATTGGAGTAAAGATCTGGATAGAGTTCTTTCGAGAAGATGTCCTCAAGAACGCCGGATTTCGAAACTTCTTTTGCTTTGAATGAACCTGGATCATCCAAAACTTCACCGTCACGATTTCCTAAGATGTTCGTCGAGTACCAGCCGGCAACGCCGAGTTGGCGATTGCGAAGACCTGGAGCCAAAACGGTTTTGATCAGAGTCTGACCCGTTTTGAAATCCGAGCCTGCGATTGGGCAGGACATTTCTTGTGCGAGCTCTTGCATGCAAGGCATTTCTACGCAGAGCGAAGGTGAACCGTTCGTGTAAGGAACGCGCTCTTTAATCGCAGCGTAGGTGTAGATTTGGGATGGAGAGATCGATGGGTCGTTATTGCGAAGACCTTCTTCGAAAGACTTCACCGATTGATGGCATGCGGTTCCGGGAGTGTAAACTTCAGTCGATGCACACCAAACCATCACGGCGCGATCGCATCCGTTGTTTTTCAGGAAGTCACGAATGTCTTGGCGGAGCTGTTCAGCCAAGTCCATCTTCGTTTTTCCGGTCTTAACGTATTTGCCTTCTAAGCGTTTAACGAAGTTATTGTCGAAAACCGCCTTCATCGGCTTGATCTTCGAGAGCTCGTCTTTCACTTGTTCGAGAAGACTTGGCTCTAAAACTTTTGCGTGAGCAGCTGCTTCGTAAGCGTTCTCAGGAAAAATATCCCATCCGCCGAAAACGACGTCTTTCAGATTCGCGAGTGGAACGAGGTCTTTCACGTTCGCGTAACGATTCTCGGTACGCTTACCGAGACGAATTTTTCCCATTTGGGTGTGTGAACCGATCGGCTTTGCGATCCCTTTGTTCACCGCGATCACACCTGCGTAAAGCGTGGTGGCGACTGCGCCCATACCTGGGGTGAGAATCGCGAGTTTGCCTTTAGCGGGCTGAATCGTGAGTGGTTTTTTTGCGGTCATGAATGTGCTCCTCGTGCATAGATGGTCCGACCGCGATAGGCGGTACTTTTGGCCAAAAAATGCGAATAACAGGTGTTAACTCCTCGCGTGATGAAATGGCAAGGGGTTCGCGCACCTTCGGTTCCTAGAATTCGTGAATTCCACGCCCGCCCCATCGCTCAGACCCCCTTCGACCCCCATTTTTCGGATATCGCGTCCCAGGCGGGTTTGAGCATCAACGATTCAAATTCACGCCGAAAGCGCTACGCAAATGCACTGCATCATACTTGTTCTCATTTCCTGTGGGTTGTGTGGCGGGTTTTTGGTCAGACGCTCGATGGAGGCACCGGAAACAGGCCTTCAATGGAGAGGTAGCGTTCTCCTGTATCGTAATTGAAACCGAGAATTCGAGCCCCTTTTGGAAGTTCAGGGATTTTTTTCTGAATCGCAGCAAGTGTAGCTCCCGACGAGATCCCACAAAAAAGCGCCTCTTCTTTCGGGGCCCTGCGAGCAAATTCGAACGCCTCGTCTTTTGAAACCTGGATGATTCCATCTAAGATGCTTCGATCCAGGATGGACGGGACAAAGCCTGGACCAATACCTTGAATCGGGTGAGGAGAGTGCACACCGCCCGACAGAACCGGCGAAAGTTCAGGTTCAACTGCGAACACTTTAAGGTTTGGAAATTTCTTTTTCAAAACGCGCCCAACACCCGTGATGTGTCCGCCCGTTCCGACCCCAGTGATGAGAGCATCAAAGCCATTCGGAAAATCGGCGATGATTTCCTCGGCAGTGGTTCGAGCGTGAATTTCAACGTTCATGGGATTATCAAACTGAGCTGGAATCCACGAGTTCGGACGAGACGCCTGTAACTCGTTTGCCTTTTCGATTGCGCCCTTCGTCCCCTTTTCCTTTGGGGTCAGGACGACTTCTGCGCCATAAGTGACTAAGATCTTTCTTCGCTCAACCGACATTGTTTCCGGCATACAAAGCGTAATTTTATAACCTTTAGCAGCAGCAACCATCGCAAGTCCGATGCCCGTGTTTCCGCTAGTTGGTTCGATGATTTCCATACCGGCCTTCAAGACGCCCCTCTTCTCGGCATCCTCAATCATCGCAAGACCAATGCGATCCTTAATGCTCCCACCGGGGTTTTGGCGCTCGAGCTTGAGCCAAACTTCGTACCCCGGAAAGAGGCGATTCAGGCGGAGGTGTGGTGTTCTACCGATAAGATCGGTGATGGAGTGCGCTTTCATGAGAGGATCCTTCCTTTTACTGCAGTGAGATGAACCTAGCGTCCCGCCAGGCTTTAAATTTCAGAGTTCAGAATACAAACTTTTCAATACCTGTTGGATAGAGCCGTCCGCCCTCGCGTTTCACATCTTCTCGAGATGCCCAGACGGCTTGACCGACGACTTTTCCACCTTCAATGATGTCGAATTCGTTCTTCTGATAAGCCGATGAATCTTCGAATTCAGCCTCAAAGATGAAAACGATTTCGTGTCCCGGGCGACCGTAGTAGGTAAAAATATTTTCAAAGATTTTCGGAGCGCCCTTCAGTCGAATTTTAAGACCGAGCTCTTCTTCGAACTCACGAACAACTGCGACTTCCGATTTTTCGCCGTATTCGATCCCGCCGCCGAGCGGTCGGTAAAAACTCTCCTTTTTCACCGGATCATTCCCTAGGTGAACAAGAATTTTTCCCTCTCTATTCTTAATGATCCCGAGAGCGAGGCAGCGAATCCGCTTCTCCCACGGAAACGGCATTTCGATCTTTTCATTACTCAAATCATTGCTCAAACACGCACTTCCGTTTCAAGCGGGAGCTCGCGACATCCGTCGTTCGCGGATTTGTAGGCCGTCGTGATCAGTTGAATGCAGAGGTAGGATTCTTTCGCTTCTTTTCCGACCCACTCGCCTTTTTCGATGCAGGTTTTGAACTGATCGAACATGGAGTTAAACCAGGTGACGTGAGAAGCATCCATCCAGTCGGATTGGATGGTTCGTTTTTCGACGTTCCACTTCACCGCACCCTGAGCCACATCAGGTCCGCCCGTTTTTTCCATCACGGCTAACTGTAAATCATCATCGTCAACGGTGATCGCGCCCGTTTCGCCCTGAACGGTGTAAATCACTTTTCGAACACCTGCAGTCCAGGTCAGATGCGCGTGTGCGATACCGGTTGGGAAGGTCAGCACACACGAAAAGTTATCTTCCGTATCGTATTTCTGGGGCTCGAGATTCGTCATCTTCGCAGTGACTGCCGTCGGAAAGGACGAAAGCCAATCGAAGGTCAGATAAAAGGTATGGGATCCATGGTCCATCGCGATCCCACCACCCGAGTATTTCTTTTCACGGCGCCAGTGCGTCTTCCATTCGGTGACGCCTTTCGCATGGGTATTTCGATAGGTCGAAAGCGTAAGAGAGCGGACTTTCCCGATTTTTCCAGAATCGATGATTTCACGAATCGTCTTCACTACCGGAGCGTGCTTGTAGTTATGGCAAGGAAAGATGACTCGTTTCGCACGCTGAGCATGCTCGAGCATCGAGCGCGCCTCTTCGAGAGTCGGCGTCAGGGGTTTTTCACACAGGACGTGTAAGCCTGCATCGAATGCCGCGTGCGCGATACGAGCGTGATCGCACGGTGGAGTGGAAATATCGACGAAATCGAGATTTCCTTTCTCTTTCGCTAAAAGGGTTTCGTAATCGGTGTAAACGCGAACGCCGGGGAGCGCTTTGAGTGCCGCAGCCCTTCGCTCTTCACAGATATCGGCAACGGCGACGATTTCGACATCGTTTCCAGCCTTCGCACGAGCGAGATAGGCAGGGATGTGCCCCTTGCCCGAAATAAAGCCATATCCGATGACGGCGCCGCGGAGTTTTTTCATAAGTTCAGTTCTTTTACTCTTTTTGGAGGAAGCGCACAAGGATTGCGAAATACGTGAAAACTAGGCTAAAACTATAAGAATATGAGCTCAATTTCACCCGCACCGATCCGCGTCGAACCTCAAACTGATCAGACGATATTACTCGAGTGGTCCACCCGGGAAACCTACAAGGTTCCCTATTTTGAGCTCCGTTTTCACTGTCCATGCGCGAGTTGTGTGGACGAGCACACCGGAAAACGTACCCTAACGCGCGATAAAATTGCTCAGGACGTGCGGCCCACGAGTGTCGTCCCAGTTGGGCGTTACGCGCTCCAAATCGGATTTAGCGATAAACACGCGACCGGGATTTTTGCTTTCGATACGCTTTATCGGATTTGTCAGACGGCGGGGACACTCACCGCTTCGGGTTAAGCGCTCGCGGAACGAAGTCCCTTTGCGAAAATCCAAACCGCAACAGCCGCGAACAGGTGCTTCATCGCGTGACCACTCACGAGCTGTCCGAGTGCTTCGTAGGTTTTTCCGTCGTTAAATTCGAGGACTTTTGCCGCGAAATAAAATGCGGCCATTCCGAAGACGCCGACGTTTAGGATTCGATTCGACCGCTTAAAGATCGCGATCATAAAACAGAAAAGAATGAGGCCCAATTGAAAGAGCCCGTAAGGGCGCATGTCCTCAAAAAACTTCCAATAGAAGAGGCTCCCGAAAGAAATGGCGAGAAGTGGGATCGTGATTTTCTTAGAAAATTCTTTCGAGAATCGATCAGTCACGAGAAGGAGAAAAATCCCATTAAACGCAATCACCATCGGCATTCGATCCCAAAACAGCGTCTCCGGATTAGGCGTCCAATGAAAATAAGCTGAGCCGAAACAGGTTAAAATCATGCCGGCCGAAAACAGAAGCCCGGGCCATTTATAAAGAGGCTCCGCTTCGTTCTTGTATTCTCGGTAAAGGAGCCAACCGACGTACAAAAACGGAAGGTTCGAGAGCACATTCCACGCGTTCGGGATCCCAAGCCAGCCTCGATCATCCACGAACGCGAAGTACTCGGGCATGTCGTTTTTTGGGAGTTTCCCCCAGGAGTAGAGAAATAAAATCACAACCGGGATCACCATCAGGAAAAACGACTTGGTCTGAGGTTTCATAAGCACCTTTATCCGTGGTGATGAGTGTGAGGAAAAATCAAAAGGAAAACGCCCATGAGCGCGACTCCCACTCCTGCAAGAGTATCTCCATGATGTTCAAATATCGGGTGATCGAGTTTCACAAGTCCGCGCGAAACCAAGAGTGAACCGCCCATC
>CAYOJT010000167.1:0-7070 GCA_964404365.1 uncultured Bacteriovoracaceae bacterium | reverse complement strand
GCGAGTTCATTCGTATTCACAAGCGATGAACGCTTCTCTTGGCGAACAATTTTCAGTGCTTCGGCGTTGAATGCGGCCCTGAGTGCGCGCGTAATGGGTCCGGGTTTTCCATCATGGATCGATTTTCCGTCTACCTTCGTCACGGGAAATGCCTCTTTGATCGTCGAAGTCATAAAAACTTCATCCGCTTCGTAGAGACGCTCCTTTGGAAAGCGGCACTCGCGCACTTCGTAACTGAGTTCTCGAGCGATCTGTATTACTTTTCTTCGCGTGATTCCATCGAGCATTCCGACTTCAAGCGGTGGAGTGGCGATAATTCCACGGCGAGCGTAGAAAATATTAAAGGTCGTTCCTTCGGTTAAGAAACCCTGTGAGTCGCACATCAGGGCGTCGTGATAGCCCTCGTGAGTCGCCTCGAGGTACGCAAGGAGCGAGTTCAAATAGTTTCCGGATTTCATCGCCGGATCGAGTGCGCGAGGATCGTTTCTCAGGCGCTTCACGACTTGAAACTCATAGCCCTTCTCGAAAAATGCTTCGGTCGGAGGATTGAGGGGCTGAACGATGATGAAATACTGGCTTGGGGTCAGAAGGTTTTCTGTTCCGAAGCCGATTTTTCCAGTCCCGCGTGAAACAATGATCCGGCAGTAAGCTTCGGTAGTTTTCATGCCTGGAAGCGCTTGAAACGCCTTCAAACTTTTTTCACATTCGGCGCGGTAAAGTGAGAGGGGTTGAGAGAGTTTCATGCGACAGAGTTCTGCACTCTTTCCCATACGGATCAGGTGTTCTTCTAGGAAGAGAAACTTTCCCTCGTAAGTGCGGGCGACCTCATAGAGGCTATCGCCATACATGAAACTGCGATCGAACACCGAGGCAACGGGTGCCATCGGGTCTTTTAGGATCTCGCCATTGACGTTTACGACCACGTTTTGCATAACAAGGAGAGTAATCTAAACCTGATGTTAGAATCCACTGAATCTCTACTCCCCAAATCCTCAAAAAAAGGCGGTAAAGCGCCTCTGGAAGTCATCTGTATCGGGACAGATGAACATCCTTTAGATGAGCTGATTCGCCTCCTAGAAACCCTTGGGATCAAGGTGGCTGGGAGCGTTATCGCGAGTACCCGTAAGATCAGTCCCGCAACCTATGTGACGAGTGGGAAGCTTGATGCCACGAAGGAGCTCCTCGAGAAAACGGGCGCGGATGCGGTCGTGGTGGACGTTGAACTATCTCCAAATCAGCTTCGAAACATCGAAGCCCATTTAGAAGGAAAGCCGACGCTCGATCGGCCAGGCATCATTCTCGAAATTTTCTTTCAACACGCGCGGTCCAAGGAAGCGAAAACTCAAGTCGAGTTAGCGAAACTCGAGTACGTGCTTCCCCGGCTCGCGCACCTTTGGTCCCACTTCGAACGTCAACGTGGCGGTGGCGTAGGGAACAAAGGGATGGGGGAGAAACAGCTCGAAGTCGACCGACGCTTGGTGAAAAAACGTATGTCCATTCTTCAGGGACGTCTGAAGGAAATCGAAAAAGAGCGAAAAATTCAGCGTGCAGGTCGAAAAGAAGTCCTGAAAGTCGCGCTCGTCGGTTACACAAATGCTGGAAAATCGACCCTCCTAAACGCACTGACTCATTCGCGGGTGCTGGCAGAAGATAAACTTTTCGCGACGCTTGATCCGTCGATTCGAATGCTTTCGCCGGATTCACATCCGCCCGTGGTAGCCGTAGATACGGTCGGATTTGTGTCGCGACTTCCTCACTCGCTCGTCGCTTCGTTTAAGTCGACGCTTGAGGAGGTTTTGGAAGCGGATCTTCTCGTTCACGTCGTGGATGGATCGAGCCCGACTGCGAAGGAAGAACTCTCCGTGACAGAAAAAGTGATTGAGGAACTCGGCGCAAAGGACACGCCTCGGATCGTCGTGTTGAATAAGATGGATTTACTCCTCCGAGATACGACGAACGTCGGCTCGGCCCTGGCACAGTCGCTCGCACGAAGAAATCTAGCTCGAGTCATCAGTCCAGGCGCGGTTCAGGTCTCGGCACTCGATGCAAAAGACGTCACCGAGCTTCGAACAAAGATCATGAGCCATTTCACGTCGCGGCTTCAGGTGTTTGAGGTGGTTGTTCCTTACAGTGAATCAAAGCTCGAGGCCCTGATTCACCAGCATGGGAACGTCGAAAAGACTAAGCACATCGATAAAGGTACATTCGTTCGATTTCGAATGGACGATGGCTGGGCGAAAAAGCTCGGAATCGAAAAATATAAAGTCTAGACGACTCAGTTCGCGCTGAAGATCACGTCCTGAAGTTTTAGGACTCCGAAGTACATTCCAGCGAAAAACATCATAAAAACCGCATATTTTACGGCGAAAAGCTTCCCCGTGAGTTTCGTAGGGAGTCGGGGGAGAGACGCGGTCTCTTTTCGCATGATGCGGTAGTACTGTCCCCACCAGAAAAACGTATAGAGGCTGAGGAGCGATACGACGAGGAGGTTGTTATCCGAGTGCACGAATTTGATCGCAATCGATGACCCTAGAAGCGGCACAAGAAGATAAAAGAAGAGGTTCTTATTGTATTCCGTGATCTTCTCGAAAATGCGTTTGTAATCTGCTTCCGTTTCGATGGAGTAACCCTCTGAAAGGACTCCGTAAGGATAAAATGCTCTTTTTCCCGCAGCAGTTTTCTTAAAGAGATTCTCAGCGCCTCGATTGAATAATTTCATACTAATAGGGTTAACTATGTCTTTAAAACGCGCAAGTAGAATTTGACGGTTTTGGCACGGGAACAGTGCTTTGAATCCTGGTTTTTGCGGTGGAATCAGACTCGAGGGAGTAAACGATGCTCAGTGAAATAGAGTAGAAGTGGAGAAAGATCATCCTCATTCGAGAGGAATAATTCGTTCGAGGTCCCAGTTGTCCTGATTTTTTACTGCTACTCCTACGAGCTCATCGCCAAATTTCAAGGCGGCGCGACTATTTCCATCATAACGCGGGTTTTCCAATCGACTAAGGATCCCCGGAATTTCCGACTGTAAGCCGGTTCTAAGCCAGCCCCGTTCCGCATCCGTGACGGCGAGGATCGGGAAATGGTCGAGCATTTGGTGGATGGGTACAAATCCGCTGAGAGTGGTCCAGTCAGTGCCCGCTTCTGCGCTCTTACACCAGAGATCAAGGGAGATTGCGTTTTCTAGGAGGTAGGGACCAGACTTTGTTCGCCTCAGTCGAGTCAAGTGAGCCAGCGCACCCACGCGCGCTGCGAGATCTTCGGCGAGAGTTCGAATGAAAGTCCCGGAACTCGCTTCAACTCGAAACGTGAGTCGATCTCCACTCAGATTCAGGATTTCAAAGCTTCTCAACTCGCAGGCTCGCGCTTCACGCGCCTTATCGATGCCCTTCCTCGCCAGTTCGTAAAGACGCTTTCCATCGATCTTTTTCGCAGAATACATCGGGGGGGTCTGAAGATAGGGGGTCTGAAGGAAAAACCGCGAGGCCTCGCGAACCGCCTCAAGATCAGTCGGAATCACGAGGTTCGTTTCGATCACAGGATTCAAACAGTCTCCGGAGGATGTCTTTTCTCCAAACTTCAACTCCGCTTCGTAAGTCTTAAATCCACCTTCGAGAAAATAGCGCGAGAGCTTTACCCCTCTTCCGACACAAAGGAGAAGTAGCCCCGTAGCAAAGGGATCGAGAGTTCCGCCGTGGCCAAAACTCGGAAGTTCGCGTTTTTTCTGGCCCGTGTGAGATTGAATTGCGCGCTGAAGACGCTCGATGACCCCAAAAGACGAGATGCCTTCGGGTTTATCAACGAGCAGTAATCCATCCGCATTCGCGGTAATCATGGGTCACTCTTCAGTCGGAGTTTTCGGTTTTTCGATTTGCTTTAAGAGATCAAAAACCCGCGCAGCATTATCCAGTCCCTTGTCCTCTTTGAAGGCAAGCGACGGAATATGTCGAATGGTCAGGATCTTCGCAAGGTGACGTCGCAGGTAGCCCGCCGATGAAGTCAGCCCGTCCAGGCACTCTTTCATTTCCTCGCGGTCTTTTGCGCCACCGAGAATCGTTACGTACACGGTTGCGAAAGACCCATCATCGGCGACATCCACCTGAGTGACTGTAATCGACGGAATTCGAGGATCTTTGAGTTCCCGAATCGTAACCGAGAGTTCCTGTTGGATCACGGAGGCGAGACGGGCTTTTCGAGTTTCTTGCATGAAAGGTACTTCTACTTCCGACCGTTATCCGGTCAATTCAGGCGTGATCATTTCGATCGTATAAGCTTCGATCAAATCACCGATTTTAATATCGTTGTAGTTCTCGATGCCCATACCGCACTCGTAACCCTCGGCCACTTCTTTCGCGTCGTCTTTGAAGCGCTTCAAGCTCGAGAGTTTCCCGTCGAAAATCACGCGGGAATCGCGAAGGAGGCGAACGTTCGCGCCCCTCTGGATTTTTCCATCGATGACCGCACAACCTGCGACCGTTCCGAGTTTTGGAACCGTGAAGGTTTGGCGAACTTCCGCACGGCCCAGGAATTTTTCGACCTTTTTCTTGTCGAGGATTCCGGCCATCGCGAGTTTTACGTCGTCGAGGAGTTCATAGATGATCGAGTAGGTGCGAATTTCGATATGCTCCGCTTCGGCCAAACGTCGCGCCGTCGTCTCCGGACGGACGTTGAATCCGATGATGAGGGCTTTCGAGGCAGTCGCGAGCAAGATATCGCTCTCAGTGATTCCGCCTGGCGCCGCCAAGACGACTTTCACTTTCACCTTTTCAGTCGCAAGCTTCAGAAGCGAGTCTCGAACCGCTTCCACCGATCCGGCCACGTCGGCCTTCAGGATGACGTTCAGTTCTTTCATCGTTCCAGCCTGTGAACGAGCGAAGAGGTCTTCGAGCGTCACTTTCTGAGTCGCAGCTTTTTCGGAAAGCGCTTTATCGCGGCGGTGGGTGACGAGCTCACGTGCAGCTTGATCGTTATCCACGCAGTCGAATTTTTCACCCGCAAGTGGAAGTCCGTCGAAGCCCAAGACTTCAACCGGCATACCGGGAGTGCATTCTTTTACGTTCCCGCCCTTGTCGTTCATGAGCGATTTTACTCGGCCGTACATTTGGCCCGAAGTGATGTAATCGCCGACGCGAATTGTTCCGCGTTTCACGAGGATCGATGCGACAGGTCCACGGCCCTTTTCGAGGCGAGCTTCGAGAACAGTTCCGGAAGCAGGAGCATCTGGATTTGCTTTCAAATCCAAAACTTCCGCGTTCAGAAGGACCGCTTCAAGAAGATCTTCGAGACCGGTCTTCTTCGCAGCCGATACAGGCACGAACTGAGATTGTCCGCCCCAATCTTCGGCGAGCAAGTCGAGTTCCGCGAGTTGTTGTTTGATTTTCTCTGGGTTTGCGCCCGGTTTATCCATTTTGTTCATCGCGACGATGATCGGTACGCCCGCAGCTTTCGCGTGCGAAAGTGCTTCGCGCGTCTGAGGCATCACACCGTCATCAGCAGCGACAACCAGAATGACGATATCCGTGACGTTTGCTCCACGCGCACGCATTGCGGTGAAAGCTTCGTGGCCCGGAGTATCGATGAAGGAGATGAGCTTTCCGCTTTTCTCGACCGTGTAGGCACCAATGTGCTGAGTAATGCCGCCTGCTTCGCCGCCTGCCACGTTCGCGGAACGGATGGCATCGAGGAGAGAGGTTTTACCGTGGTCAACGTGACCCATGATCGTGACAACCGGAGGGCGCGGTTTCAGGCTCTCAGGTTTATCTTCGCCTGCTTCGAGAACCGCAGCCTCTTGGAAGGCGATGTTCTTCACCTCGTACTGGAATTCTGGCGCAATGACGGATGCCGTATCGAAGTCGATCGCTTGGTTCATGGAGGCCATCATGCCCATTCCCATGAGCTTACGAATGACGTCGGTCGCTTTCACGTTCATCTGGTGCGCAAAATCCGCAACCGTAATCGTCGTATCCATCTGAACGACGCGCTTGTGGGCGGCTGATTGAGTGATCTCGGTACGTTTCAATTCGCGCCCCACTGGAATTTTCTTTCGCTTCGGCAAGAAGACGATTTCTTTTTTACGGTAGTCGTTGAACTTGACGTCTTCAGGTTTAATTTCCCCGATTTCCCGTCCGCCACCGCCGCCGCGTTTCTTTTGATTTTCCTCCTCGGCCATTTGGTCGAGGTTTTCTTTCGTCATCCGAATGACTCGGAAGCCGTCTTTATCCTGAGTTGTAGCTCCGCGCACTCCGCCTTGAGGAGTCGGTCCAGTTCCGCGCGGTGTCGGTGCAGAAGGTTTCGGTGCTGGAGGTGCGTGAGAGATGATACGTGGTTTGATCATCTCCTTCGGCTGAGCAATATTGAGGAATGACTTCTTCGCGGCTGGTGCAGCAGGGGCCGCTTTCGCAGAAGCGGTCGTATCCATCGGCGCAGTCGCTTCAGTCACAGCGGTCTGAGCGGGCGATTCCGCCGCTTGAGGTGCTGCTTCTACTTCCATCGTGTCTTGAGCCGCTACTTCTTCAAAATAGGATTGAGAAGTCTCTTCAATCGCTGGTGCGGCTTCCTCTTCAACCACAGGGGTTGGTGGAGGAGGGCTTAACTTACCGGAAACAACGGTCGAGGTTGCCTCTCCGCCTTCCGACTTTACTCGTCGGCGAAGAACGGCGCTCGAAGCTGCGGTCGCAGCCGGAGCAGGGGCAGAAGGAGCTGCTTTTTCCGCCGCCGCCTTCGTCCTGGTTTTCGCAGGTGTTGCAGTAGTCTTGGTTACGGTCTTTGTCGCGGCCTTCGTAGGCGCTGCGCCGAGAGTGACCTCTTCAACCGCATCTGCTTTCTTCTTTCGGGTTACCGTTTTCTTCGGTGCATCTTTCTTAGCCGAAGTAGCAGCTTTGAAAGATTCACGAGCGGTTCGGACTTCTTCCTCTCCGAGATCGCTCATGTGGTTTTTCACCTTGATGTTCAGCGACGCTAAACGATCCAAAAGTGAGAGAGAGTCTGTTCCGAGCTCCTTTGCGAGTTCGTAGACCTTGATGGTGTTTCCGCCACTTTGAGTAGTTGGGTCAGACATCATTGGCTTCCTT
>CAYOJT010000166.1:0-7097 GCA_964404365.1 uncultured Bacteriovoracaceae bacterium | reverse complement strand
ACAGAAAACGAAGGCGTTCTCTCGTTATGAAAAGGACAGAGCCCGGTGTGATTCGAGCCAACTTTTCGCAGAACGACGAGTTCACCCACGACGTCGATGATATTCACCGCGTCCTTCAGTTTTTGGAGAAATTCGGGAGAAATGCGTCCCTTAGACATTCAGTTTTTTAAGATCAAGTGAGTCTAAAACTCAGGATTGAACGAAATTATCCGCCCAACTTTTCTTTTACGAGTTGGTTCACGAGTTTTCCGTCGGCCTTGCCAGAGACTTTTGCTTTCAGAAGGCCCATCACCTTTCCGATATCTTTTCCGGTGGCTGCTCCGGATTCTTTAACTGCCCAGTCGATGAGGGTTCGGATTTCAGCTTCCGACATCTGTTCGGGCATGAAGGACTTTTGGAAATTGAGTTCAGCTTCTTCTTTCGCGACCAGGTCCGGACGGTTACCCGCTTTGTACTGCTCGATCGAGTCCTGACGCTGCTTAATGAGAGAGCCGATGATTTTCTGAACGCCGGCGTCGTCGAGCTCGACCTTATCGTCGATTTCGCGCTTACGAATCACGGCGTGGATGTTTCGCGTAAATGCGAGAGTCTCTTTATCGCCCGATTTCATCGAGGCTTTCATGAGTTCAGCTAATTTTTCTTTGATCGTTGCCATGGGGGTTCCTTCCCTTGATGTGAAAATAACAAAGCAAAAGAGGCTGGAGCGAATTTCGCTTCAGCCTCCCTGCGGAAAAATCGAATTTCAAAATCACTTTTCGAAAGGCCTTAACGGCGATTCTTTAGCGACGAACTTTTTTAGTCGCGCGCTTACGAGCAGCGATGGCTTTCTTTTTCTTCTTCACGGAAGGTTTTTCGTAGTGTTCACGTTTACGAACTTCGGTGAGGATGCCTGCTTTCTCGCATTGTTTTTTGAATTTCTTGATCGCGGCTTCGAATGAATCGCCGTCGCGTATAATGATTCCTGGCATAGTCTAAGTCACCTCCCCCCGTGTTTATTTTGAGTCGGCATGGTGACCGACTTTTCAACTCGCACCTGTATCGATACAGGTGTTTTGACCATTTTGCTCAACTGTTTCTAACGATGATGGATTCTTATCCTTTGTTTCGGGATTGTTTGCACGTGGAAAAACTTTACTTCGGGCGGTCTTGAATCGACGCGTTATACTTGTCAGGCCTGCATAGACGCAAACGCGATCACATGCCCGTCCAAGTCGGCGCTGTAGGCCGCCCGATGTCCCCAAGTTCGTTTTTCCAACGGACTGAGCTCACGTGCACCCGCGGAAAGTGATCGACGATGGTATTCAGCGGGATCATTCACGACCCAATAAAACTCAGCTCGAGGTACCCCATTGGCTAGCGAAGGATCTCGAATAGAATCGCCGAGAAGTTTCTTAATCCCAGCCTCAGGCATGAGGCCGAACACGACACTGGGACTCAATTCAAATTCCGTCATACCCGGGACATGGAGGCGCGGCTTCAATAAAAAAACCGCTTCATAAAAGCGTCGACTTCGCTCCTGATCGGCCACGTAAAAAATGAAATGTGCTGCGCTCATTCGCAACTATTCTTCGATACGAAGAATCAAACTCCGGCGAGCCCCATCCCGAACTGCGCTTACTGGAAGAGTCCCATAGATTTCTTTCAGCATCGCAAGCTTCTCGGCGAAAATCGGCGTCCCCATCTTCTCGCGCACCCCGTGGCGGGTGCCGTTCGGGAGGACGATATCGTAGCTATAGCCCGAGATCTGAGTCGCAACATAAAACGCGAAACTATCCGCAAAATCTTCTTCCTCATTCCGAGTCGTATAGAGACTCAGAAAATTCGTCTTCGAGAAGAGATCACCGTAAACGGATTCGGTCTTCTGAGTCGGAACACTCTTCCCCGGCTCACACCAGTACGAGCAGAGCAGGGACTTTCCTTCAAACTCGTTCTCAGGAAGTTCGTGGAGCGCGTTCCAGCGCTTTTCGAAATCCCAGCTGCGTTCGACGTTGTGTCCGATTTCGTGAACTAAAAGGAAATAAAGGAATTTCACGTTCTTAATTCGCGCATCGACTTCAACGTGTGCAAGGGCCGGATCATTCTGAAACTCATTCGTATTCGGAGTTCCAAAATTCAGCTGATCCTTCCAGGTCATCCACTGTTCCGCTCCGAGAGCCTGATCAAACGGAGCGCGACGAAAGGACATGTCTGAGGACGCGCTCGCACCTGCATTGTCGTGGTACAGCCCGAATTTTTCAAACGAACACATCATCGCTTGAACCGGGGCTGGAAACAGATCGTAAGCTTCTAGGAAAATATTCGTAATCGCCGGGTCCGTGATCGGAGTGTATTCACCGGTTTCCTGATTGAGTGCAAACACACGACTCGGAATCTTCTCGCGGCAACCTTCAAACGCGTGCGCGGATGCTTGATGGACGACGAGAGCAAGTGCCACTACCCAAAACTTTTTCATCGGAATTTTCCTTTCGATTCTATGGCTGATGTGTACTTTTATTCGGACCAAAGGGAAACGATAAAACCACCGCGTCCCGCCCCGGTTAAACGAGAAGTTAAAGCACCTTCGCCCTGCAGTCGGTGCATGATCTCTTGGGCCGCTTTCGGATTAAGTCCCCAATCATCAAAGACTTTTCGAGACTTTGTCATCCCGGACGCGATCAGGTCTAAGCCAGCCTTCGAGTCCGAGGGAAACACGGAAAATCCGTTCAGCACTTCTTGAGCAGCTTCTTGCATAGCGAGGTCTTGCTCGCGCCCAGCGTCTTGTGATTCTGCACGAAATTTCTCGACCTGCTCGACGCAGTCTTTTGTTGAAGCGCGAAGCCCCGTGTCGGTGAAACGAAACACAGGAAGTTTCGGCAAATCCAAAATGCGGGCACCCTCACGCATGCTGAAGCGAATTGGCTTCTCAATCGCTACAACCGATACGTCCATTCCGGAGCTCCTTCCGTGAAAACGATTTTCCATCGTACGCGCGAGTTCAATGACTTGAGTGTTGTCGTAGCTTCCATACTTCTCAGTCAGGAGCCAACGGGACAACGCGACCGAAAGAGCAGCAGAACTTCCCAGGCCGGCCCCAAAAGGAATCGAACTTTTAATTTCAATCTGGCCCGAAGGAAAACGAAACTCTTCCGAAAAAGTAGCCTGAGCGACTCGGATGAGATCTTGAACCGGCTGTGAAGCCATATCAGGAGTGACAACGAGTTTCTCTCCGCCTGGGGTGTATGAAAATTCGAGCGAAAATTCAGGGTGAGGAAAAGCGATCGCCACTCCGCCCTTGAGCACGGTGTGCTCTCCTGCAAGAACCCACTTCCCCGGAACTTTAGTTTGATACGCGTTCCACTTCATTTTCTAAACCTCAAGAATCTCGGCGCCATGGCCGGCACGATCTTCTAAAATCGTGAGCCCCGGAAAGATGTTTTCTAAACGAGCCCTCCAAACGGGGGCCTCACTCTCACGAACTAAACAGTGCACATTCGGGCCCGCATCCATCGTCAAACACACGCGGTCCATCGGTAACCGAATCAAAGTATCGAGAATTTTTCGGGTTGAATCGTTCCAATAAGAAAATGGGGGATTCGCCGTGTGAAAAAGATCATGCATATCTTGGAACTCTTCCCAAGACTCACGCGCGAGCTCTTCAAAGCGGCCCGCCTCGAGCGCGCTCACGATCTTCGAATGGCGATTGACGGCACGTAACACACGACCCTTCCACCGTGGGGATTCCTTCACCAGGCGGTGAGCTTCCGTCGACGAAACTTTTTTCTCCTCACTGCCCGCGATCAATACGAGATCCACGAGAGGTTCGAGTTTCGATTGTACTGGGCGATTTTTGTCCCCTTCCCAGGAAACAAAAGGGCCCTCAAAAGATCGACAAGAAGAACCGGAACCTTCGCGGGAAATTTCGGCTAGGCGCTGACGAAAACTCTGAGCGACTGCGCTGTTTCCTCGGAAAAGTTTTGCGAACTCCTCGCGGTCTTGAGCATAGAAAGTCGCCACGCCCAACGTCAGAGCCGCAAAACTCGACGCCGAAGAGGCGATTCCAGACCCGTGAGGAAACGTGTTCGCGCTGCGTACTTCAACGCGTGTGGTGAGCGGAGAAAGTCTCAAACGAAAATCTTTAAAAAGTTTAGGAAGGTGACTCCGAACACGCTCAACGTGCTTCAAGAACTTCGCCTCGCCCGATGGACTGAGTTTGGGAGTCACTCCGCGACTCCAATAGATGCGTTCGCCACTCAAGATATCGTTTGCACCCTCTCGAGCGGTTACGGAAAGATCCGTACAAAGTGAACGGAGAGTCATCGATACGGACGGGTTTTCGGGAAGATTTCGGCTCGTGTCGGCCTTACCCATGTATTTGGAGAGCGCAATATTACTCGGCGCTCGAACGGCGACACAATCCGCTTTCATGTCAGGCGTCCTCGCTCAGATTCAAAACCAATTCCGGGTTCCATCCCCAATCGATCGGAAACAAATCGAAGTCCGCGCGACTCAGCCGCACGAATGACGGTATTCGAATCTGCTCCTTGCGAGAGGAGCACTAGAACAGCATCGCTCAACCCTGCGCCACAACCTTTAACTGAAAGCACTCCGCCGACCCGCTCAAGCGCAAGACGATCTTCACGTGCGCCGTCAGATTCAAGACCCAAACGCGCCAACTCAGAGACAAAATCATGCATCGAAATCGCAAAGTCGCGCAGGGAGCCTGCCTCGAACGCATCGATCGCAAGCCTCGAAAATTCTGCAAGTTTTGAAAAATTCTTTTGAGCCAGTAACTCGAGATGGGTGTGGGTTTGAATCTTTCGGCCCGGTAAGTGCGACGCCGAAAAGAGAAGAAATCGAAACTGCGGAGGGATCGAAACCGATTTCAACCGCATATTTTCGCGATCCCAGACCACGGTCCCACCCATCCATTGAACGAGCAGATCAGCACCGCTCGGCTGATGAAGACCGAGCCCCTTCGAAAAACCTCGGTATTTTTCCCAAACTTGAATCGAATCCCGCAGACCATCTCGATAGGAAAGCAGTGCGAACTGTGCGGTCGAAGCACCGAAACCACCTTGACCCAAATAGGGGTCCACTAAGCGGCCCTTTAAATTTTCAGGCGACGCCTGCGCGAGCCATTTTCCTGCAGGACTTTCAGGATGAACCTGAAGGAGCTCTTCACTTTTCCGAAGTTCAAATCGAGGCGAAAGAGTGGCTAAAAGAACCGGCGCACCCATCAGGGCCGCGTACTCACCCATCAGAAAAACTTTTCCGGGAACCGAAATCGTCTCTGAAGTTAAGATCTTTTTCTGAGGCGAGCTCTCAGTGGATTGGAGTTGTGATGTTTGGATTTCCACCGCCTCGAATCCTCTCTAAAATTTCGCGTGCATGCGAGAGATTGATCTTTTTCTCGCGATTTAAAACTTCATTTAGCTGCTCGCGCACGATACCGACTTCGTGAACGTCCGCACCGGCTGCAATCGCAAGGTTCGCCGCATGAAGCGCCATATGGCCCTTCACAATTCCGACCGTCGAGAGTGCTTTCAGTGCGCCCAGGTTCTGTACCAAACCAACCGCTGCACAAATGCGGGCAAGGTCCGTCGCCTGCTCGATTCCCATCATTTTCAGAGCCACACGCGAAGTCGGATGCACGCGAGTGACCCCACCTACGGTACCGACTGCAATCGGAGCCTCAAAACGACCGATCAATTCGCCATTCACAAACTTCCACTCTGTAATCGGCTGATAACGGCCCGAACGTGCAGCGTAGGCATGGATTCCAGCCTCAACCGCGCGCCAGTCATTTCCGGTTGCGATCAAGATCGGGTCGATTCCATTCAGCACGCCCTTATTATGCGTAGCTGCTCGATAAGGGTCAGCTTTCGCGAATAAGTAGGCTTCCACAATCCCTTGGGCCACTACTGGATCGACGTTTCGAACGACGACTTCGGAAACAGCAAGTTTTCCATCCACGAGATTGGAGAGAATACAGAGCCCCACCCGCTCGTCGGTTAAAAGTTCCACACGAGGCTTGAGCGCTTCACAAACCTGATTGATGAGGTTCGCACCCATCGCATCACAAGGGTCACAAAGAATATGAAGGACGATCATCGTTCCGTCTCGCTCAGGACGCGGGACTTCACGAATCGCGATGTCTCTGACCCCCCCACCACGAGCGACTAAGCCCGGGATACAAGCGTTCGCAAGCTCAATCAGGTTATGCCGATTTTCGTGAAGAACTTGTTTCGAATAAGCGACGTTTCGGACGTTCGGGAGCTGAACTTGTCCGATGATTAAATTCCCTTGGGTATACGTGCGAATCGAACCCTCACGGCGAACCCATTTCGCGGTCGCAGAAGCAGCCGCAATGATCGAAGTCTCTTCGACTGCCATCGGGATTAAAACATCACGTCCATCGATTTGAAAATTCGTCGCAACCCCAAGCGGGATCGGAAAATAGCCGACGACGTTCTCAATGAGGTGTTCGGCGACCTCAAGTGGGAGCGCGATTTTTCCAGACAGAATCGCCGCGTCTTCCTCACTTAAACCCGAAATGGCTTTCACCCGCTCCAATCGCTCATCCAAAGTCAGCTGATGGAAACGTTCCATGAGTTTTTGTTTGTCGATCTTTTTATCCGACATAGGAAACATCCCCATTTTTCAAAGCGTCGCGCGAGAGGGCCTTCACAGTTCTGTATCCGGAGCTGTAAAGAGCCAATCGAAGTTCGAATTCAATTTTCGTCATCCACGCATCCAGCTCCGCATCCCCAAGGAGTGCGGCTTCTAGCGCAGGTTTTGCGAAACCGACGCGATTTGCACCAAGCGCGAGGAGTTTTGCAGCATCAAGCCCAGAACGAACTCCGCCACTTGCCCAAACTTCCGTAGTTTTGGGAAGGATCTTCCGAGCCGCGCGAACGGAATCCACGGTCGAAATTCCCCAGTTCGCAAAAGTCTCTGCAGCGTGCGCGCGAATTTGATCGCCTGCCGCCATCGATCGCATTCCCTCAATTCGGCCCCAGTGCGTTCCACCTAAGCCCGACACATCCACCGCGGCAAGCTTCAGAGTCTTAATTTTCTTCAAAGTTTTTTCTGAGAACCCGCAGCCCGTTTCCTTGAGA
>CAYOJT010000165.1:0-7136 GCA_964404365.1 uncultured Bacteriovoracaceae bacterium | reverse complement strand
TTAGTTTACTCAGGAAACTCCGAAACAAAGCGGATGTGGTCGTCATGGGAGCCGAAACGTTGCTTACATTTAAGAAGCCATGCATACCGATTCGGAAGAAGAAAATTTATAATTCGATCGTGAGTCGAAATCTTTTGAATCTTGATCCGAACTGGACCTTTTTTAAATCGAATAAAATTCAGAGGATTTTGTTCGTTACCGGAAGCGTGTCGCGGGCGCGTTTAGCGCTTTTCGAAAAATATTGCGAAGTGATCCGGATTGACGGCCGCAAGTCGATTTCAAAACAGATTATTCGCGCGCATCGCGAGCGTGGGTTACAAAATATTTTGATTGAGGGTGGTGGCGGTCTAATGTCTGAATTCGTTCAGGACAATGCGATCGATCGCTATTACGTTACGCTTACCCCCCGAATACTAGGTGGAAAAGACGCACCTACTTTAGTTGAAGGTCCTGGGCTCCCATCGGCGCGTGTACTTAATCTGAGACTTGAAAAAACGAGTCGCGTTGGATCAGAGATTTTTTTAGTTTATGGAAAGCTAGAAGTACGCGGCAAAAAACACCCACTCTATTCGAACTAGCTATTTTTTCATTCGAACTTCTGAGGGGGCTGGGCAGCCCGGGCACGGGGCAGCAATCATTTTCCCGTAGAATTCCCACATTTTAAAAAGCGAAGACTTGAGCGTCGTGGACATGACGGTCACGATAGTAACGACCAGTGCGAGCATGAGAATGTACTCGATCAAGACTTGCCCACTGTTCTGCTTTCTTAGTTTTTTTGCCATCCAGCTACTATTTTCGGTTAGGATGAATAGAGATGGCAACCCCCGAATTAAGCCCTGAGAATTCAAAGAAAAAACCCTCCCTTGCTCAGGTCTTGATCCCTGTTGCAGCGATTGTGGCGACGGCCGGAACCGCGGCTTACTTTCTTAAAACCCATGGTGGTGACTCTGAGGTTTCGGAAACCGTTGTGGCGGGGAAGAGAATCTCTGACTTGAATTTTCACACCCTCAAGGGTGATGCGAAAAAGCTCTCTGAGATCAAAGGGAAAGTAATTCTGATTAATTTTTGGGCGACTTGGTGTGGCCCCTGTATCCGTGAAATGCCTTCATTGGATCGTCTCTATCGCGAATACAAGACTCGCGGACTTGAAGTGGTCGCTGTTAGCGTGGATGACGAACCCGAAAATCGCGTTCCAAAATTCTTTGAAAAACTGGGAGTCAGCTTCGAGTCATATGTCGATCGAGGCGGAAAACTCTCGGAACAGATTGGCGTAGAGGGCCTGCCCTATACGCTGATTGTGGATTCAGATCGAAAAGTACTATTCGGACATCTGGGCGATGACGATTGGTTTTCTCATGAAAATCGCCAACAGATCGAAAAGTGGCTTGGAGTAGATGGAGCATGACCCTTCCCATTTTCATGACCCGTAAGATGAAGTATCCCGTCGGATTCGCAATGTTCGCTATCGCGTATGTCTTATACCGCATGACGAATCACTATCCGATCTTCCCCTTAACCTATCTCCCAATGACCTGGCTCGATAACGCGATCCCGCTCGTCCCGTGGACGGTTCTTATTTATGTGAGTGAGTACATTTTTTTCACGGTTGTTTATTTAACTTGTCGCGATCCAGAGAACATTAACAAATACGTTTACTCGTTCTTTGCGACCCAGTTCTTTAGCTGCGTGATTTTCTTTTTTTGGCCAACGACTTATCCTCGCGACCAGTACCCGATACCCGCGGACACCCACCCATTTTTGATGGCGATCTGGAACTGGTTACGGACTACAGACGCCGCTACGAACTGCTTTCCTAGTCTTCACGTCTCCACGGTTTATCTCTCCGCCTACATTTTTCTGGATGAGCAGCGCGAAAAGTTTCCGTTCTTTTTCATCTGGGGAACTTTAATCGCATTTTCGACACTTCCCACAAAGCAGCACTACGCCGCAGATGTGGTTGCGGGTTGGTGTCTTTCAATAGCGGCCTACTGGTTGTTCCACCGGAAGATTCAGTATCGGAAGGTGGGCCGTGCAGCCACCGATTCCGCGACATTTGATTTAGCAACCTAAGAAATCACCAGGCAAATCGGTAGTAGCACTCTTCAAAACTCGAGAAGGGCATAACCCATAGATCCGCGTCCATTCCGGGTTCGATAGTTCCCTTTTGGGCTTCAAGACCAAGTGCACAGGCTGCGTTATAGGTTACAGCCGAGAAAAGTTCTGCGCGCGTAAGACCCTGATAGAGCGCCGAGATCGTGAGCGTAGCAGGAAGGTTAAGAGTGACGGAAGTTCCAGGATTAAAATCGGTTGAAATCGCAACGCGCGCGCCTGCATCTAAAAGTTCACGCGCTGGGGCCTGGGCAGTTTTCAAATAAAATGCGGTTGCTGGTAATAAGACGGCCGTAGTTTTGGATTTTGAAATCGACTGAATTCCTTTTTTCGAGATCTTAAGTAAGTGATCAGCAGATAGCGAGTCCAGCTCTACAGCGAGCGAAGTGGACTCTGTATTTACAAGTTCGTCGGCGTGGACTTTTGTTTTAAGCCCAAGCTTCTTTGCGGCTTCTAAGATAGTGCGTCCTTCCGGAAGCGTATAAAAACCTTCATCGATGAATGCATCACAAGCGTCGGCCAGGCCCTCTGCGACTACGGCCGGGAGCATTTTGTCAGTGATGTCTTTCAGGTAATCTTCGCGCGCACGATCCTTTGGAAAATCGTGTGCACCCAAAAAAGTCGGTATGAGGGTGAGGTCTGGAAAACTTGATTTCAGTTTTTTTACAACGCGGAGGATTTTGAGTTCGCTCTCGATATTCAAACCATAACCCGACTTGATTTCGATGGATCGCGTTCCGCGCGAATAAGCTTCTTCGAGCCGGGATTGAGCGAGTCGAAAGAGAGTTTCTTCGTTTGCATCGCGTGTGGCCTGTACGGACTTTTGGATGCCACCGCCTTCTTTGGCTATTTCTGCATAGGTGACGCCACCGCAGCGTCTTGCGAATTCATCAGAGCGATTCCCAGAAAATACGAGGTGCGTGTGACAATCGATTAAACCTGGAACAATCGCCTGTTGGCGGCCGAGATCTGTAGTCGGAACCGATCGATATTCGGATGGGACGGCACCGCTCTTCCCGACCCAAAGGATCTTATCAGGCACGACGCGGGCCATTTTCTGGTTTGTATACGGGTCCTGGACGGAAACCGTTTTTGAAGAATAGACTACGGCGCCATCAAGAATGCGGCCCAAATCATCTTCATTTACCTTCCGGCCGTCTTTTTTCCGTATTCCTACGCCCGTTAGAATTTCGGATGCGTGAATGAGGCAGCGTGCAGATTCATTTTTCGACATGTTTGACCGCTTACCGAAGCATCGGAAGTTTTCCGCCTCGTTTTTGGAATTCATTTTTTCCGATAGCGATGGATTTCTCGTACCCGGCGTCAGCGTGACGAACGATCCCCATGCCCGGGTCGGAATTCAAAACGCGTGAAAGTCTCTTTGCCGCAGCATCGGTACCATCGGCGAGGATCACCATACCGGAGTGCATCGAGTAACCTATTCCCACGCCTCCCCCGTGATGGAGTGAGACCCAGGTGGCCCCGTTTACCGAATTAATCATCGCGTTTAAGAGGGGCCAGTCACCGACCGCGTCTGAGCCGTCCTTCATGGATTCTGTTTCGCGGTTCGGGCTTGCGACGGATCCACAGTCGAGGTGATCGCGTCCGATGATGATCGGGGCCTTCACTTTCCCCTTTTTCACGAGATCATTGAAAAGGAGCCCGGCTTTTTCCCTTTGTCCATAACCGAGCCAGCAGATGCGAGCAGGCAGGCCCTGAAACTTGATGCGTTCTTCTGCCATGTGAAGCCAACGATCAAGTCCCTTATCTTCCGGAAAAAGCTCAAGGAGTGCCTGATCAGTGACTTTAATATCTTCAGGATCGCCCGACAGAGCAACCCACCGAAATGGACCGCGTCCTTCACAAAACTGCGGGCGGATATAGGCGGGGACGAAGCCCGGAAAATCAAAAGCGTTCTTCACGCCCGCTTTTACAGCCTGTGCGCGGATATTGTTTCCGTAATCAAATACATGTGCGCCACGCTTTTTAAATTCGAGCATGGCTTCAACATGTCGACCCATGGATGCAATCGAGCGCTTTTTATATTCTTCGGGATTCTTCGTGCGAAGGGCGTTCGCATCCGCGAGTGAAATTCCATGAGGCAGATATCCAAGGAGTTCGTCATGAGCGGAAGTTTGGTCGGTGACGAGATCAGGCTTAAATCCACGATCTAAAAGTGTCCAAAGAACTTCCGCAGCGTTTCCGATGAGTCCGACTGAGATCGCCTTCTTCTCTTTTCGATAGGTTTCGATTTTTTTTAGAGCCTCATCGATATCGGTCGTGAGTTCGTCGATGTATTGGGTGGCGAGTCTTCGTTTCGCGCGTTCAGGATCAACTTCAATTGTGAGGCTTACCGCTCCCGCAAAAGTGGCCGCCAGAGGCTGCGCTCCGCCCATTCCGCCTAAGCCGGCGGTGAGAATCACGCGACCAGAAAGGTCGCCACCGAAGTGCTGACGCCCAGCTTCGGCGAATGTTTCGTAAGTCCCTTGGATGATTCCTTGAGTTCCAATGTAAATCCAAGAACCTGCCGTCATCTGCCCGTACATCATGAGTCCGCGATCTTCTAGGTCTCGAAAATAATCGATTGTCGCCCAATGCGGAACGATCCAGGAATTTGCTAGAAGTACGCGCGGAGCATCCGCGTGAGATGGAAAAACTGCGACGGGCTTACCGGATTGAACGAGAAGAGTTTCGTCGTTTTTCAAGGTTTTCAGAGTAGAGACGATTTGATCAAAACACTCCCAGTTTCGAGCGGCTTTTCCATTTCCACCGTAAACGACGAGGTCTTCGGGACGCTCAGCCACTTCCGGATCAAGGTTATTCATGATCATTCGAAGTGCGGCTTCTTGTTCCCAGCCTAAACAGCTCAAGGTGGTTCCGCGAGACGCGCGTACAACACGTTTCATGACAGAAGCTCCCTTCGCGTGAGTAACCCTTCTGTGAATTCGATATCCGGATGAATGGCGCGATCCGATCTCATCGCTTTCACTTGAGTGCGGATTTTTTTCATCGCGCGCTCAATGATCAGCGAGGACTTTAGGGGGCGATGAAAATCGATTCCCTGTGCAGCAGAAAGAAGCTCCATCGCGAGGACGCGCTTCACGTTTGTGACCACCGTTGCGGCTTTTCTCGCAGCCCAGGCACCCATGGATACGTGATCTTCCTTGTCCGCAGAAGTCGGAATCGAATCCACGACGGCCGGGTGACAAAGAGTTTTATTCTCGGAGACGATGGAAGCGGCAGCGTATTGGACGATCATGAAACCAGAGTTCAGTCCGCCGTTCTCGGCTAAAAAGGCAGGGAGTCCTGAGAGTGCTGGATTAATCAGCTTTTCGATCCGGCACTCCGAAATATCTGCGATCTCTGCCATCGCTATAGCCAAAATATCCATCGCCATCGCGACGTATTGGCCGTGGAAGTTTCCGCCGGAGAGGATTTTCCCTTCTCGCGGGAAAATGAGGGGATTATCCGTGACCGAGTCGATTTCTCGCTCTAAGACTTCACGAACAAACTTCAGAGCGTCCCGACTAGCTCCATGAACTTGAGGCATGCAACGAAGTGAATAGGGATCCTGAACCTTCCCACAGTTCTCGTGGCTTTTTGAAATCTGAGTCGATTTCCCTTGTGGGGTTAAAATTTCACGAAGGCGTTTTGCGACTAGTACTTGTCCTGGGTGAGGTCGAACTTTCTGAATGTCGGGATCGAAAGCTGAGTCGGTTCCCTTCATGGCCTCGACTGACATTGCGCCTGCAAGATCAGCTACATCGCAGAGGTATTCGGCTTCGAGGAGTGCCAATGCCCCAATCGCAGTCATGAACTGAGTGCCATTAATGAGAGCAAGTCCCTCTTTTGGACCGAGCGAAATGGGTTTTACGCGAGCTTTTTTCAGTGCGGCTTTTGCTTCCATGAGTTTTCCACCCACGTAAGCACGCCCTTCGCCCATTAAAACGAGTGAAAGGTGCGCAAGAGGCGCTAGATCACCGCTTGCTCCGACAGAGCCCTGCTCGGGTACCCAAGGAGTGACGCCTTTATTTAGAAGCTCGATCAGCTTCTCGATGACGAGAGGTCTCACGCCGGAGTTTCCAATCGCAAGATTTGCGGCTCTCAAAAAAAGCATCGCCCTCGATTGCTCGATCGAAAGAGGATTACCGGTCCCTACCGCATGAGTGCGAAGGAGGTTTGCCTGAAGGAGAACAAGGTCGGAATCCGAAACGCGAACATCGGACATGGGACCAAAACCGGTGTTCACGCCGTAAATCGTTTCACCCGAACCGATTCGTTTTTGAAGGTAGCGGTAAGAAGTCAGAACTTTTTTACGTGCGGAGGGTGAAAAGGTGACCTTCGCAAAGCCTCGAGCGACGTGCTCGACTGCCTCTAATGTCATTTTATCTTGGCCCAGACGAAAAGTTTTACCGAGTTTCATGATCAATTCGCCGCTTCAATTTCTTGGGTGAGAGTTTTCATCGCAGACGCGCGATTTTTCGACGAAAAGACTGCTGAGCCTGCCACAAAAACATCTGCTCCAGCTTCGCGAACCGATCGGATCGTGTCTTTATTGATTCCGCCATCGACCTGAATCACGTAGCGGCGATCGCGACGAAGTTCGACCAGACGTTGAATTTTTTCGATCACACTTGGGATAAACTTCTGACCACCGAAGCCAGGATTCACGCTCATGATGAGAACGAGGTCCACCTGATCGAGAACGCCTTCGATCAGCGAGAGCGGAGTTGCGGGATTAATAGAAACGCCTACTAAACAACCCTCTTCGCGGATTCTTTGAATGAGACGATCGAGATGTACGGTCGCTTCTGCGTGGATGGTGATGTAGTCAGCGCCTGCACGTGCGAAACCGGTGATCCATTTTTCAGGTTCGCTCACCATCAGGTGGCAGTCCAAGATGGATTTTGTTTTTGGGCGAAGCGATTCGACCACGACTGGACCGATCGTTAGATTCGGAACAAAGTGTCCGTCCATGACATCGACATGAATCCAGCGCGCGCCCGCTTTTTCTACGGATTTCAGCT
>CAYOJT010000164.1:0-7167 GCA_964404365.1 uncultured Bacteriovoracaceae bacterium | reverse complement strand
GAGCGCTCGGTTGGTTAAGTAGGTTGCTTTGAATGAGATCTATTGTGCGAATGAGTTTTGCGTTAGTCAGTCTATAATATTTACTACGATTCTTTTGAATTCGCGTAACCATGCCTCGACTCAGGAATTGGTTAAGGAGCTGAGAAGTCTGTGACTGAGAGCAATTTGATTGCTTCGCGATGTCTCCGACACTGAGTGCCCGCTCACGAATAAGTAGTGCGATTTGAAGTCGTGAAGGACTCGCGAGAAGCTTCATAATTGACGCAATCTCTATGGTGCACCCCTTTGTATTTGTTTGTAATTTCTGAACCTTTTTCATACTTTAAATATATCTTGCAACATATATTCATTACAAGATATATTTAAAATGTGGAATTAAACAGGAAAGGTCCCGAAAAAGGAAAACAATGAAGGGTTTCAATGTTTCTAAAAAGCAAGCCGAGGAAGTGAGTCTAATCTTTAAGTCCTTCTCTCATCCGAGTCGGCTCATGATGCTTTGTAAGTTGTCCGATGGGCCATGCACCGTTCAACAACTCCAAGACGCCTGTAATCTCGAGCAAGCGCCGACCTCACAGTTTCTGGCGAGACTTCGTAAAGAAAGACGGGTTGTAGGAGAGCGCGATGGAAACCAAGTTTATTACTCTTTGACTGACTCGCGGCTCGTAGAGCTGATGAAGACGTTAGGCAGGCTTTACTGCAAGCCTCGGGAATAGTTTTTATGTTAAAGGCAATTCGTCCATTTCTATTGATAAGTCTTTTCACTCTCCGCGTGGCTACTGCCTATGCTGCGGACTTCGAAACCATTTGGAATGCGATCGAATCGCGTTCTCCGGCGTTGAAATCTGAAGCGAGTGAAAAAGAAGCGTCGGAAGTTCAAGTAACCCGGTCGAAAGGCCACTGGGTTCCGCGCTTTCTACTTAATGCCGGAGTCGTCTCGACGAACGATCCAGGCACTACGCTTTTTTCTACCTTAGGGTCGCGTTCGCTTGAGGCCACGGATCTAAGCCCTTCGCTTATGAATCATCCCTCGCGGCAGTGGTTTAAAAGTGGGAATGTGGTTCTCGATTGGACGCTCTTTGAAGGCGGCGCCCGGCAGTCAGCGGTCAAGGGTGCTTCGCTGATGAGCGAGAGCCATTCCCTATCGATGGCCGCTCGCAAAAATGAAGTTTACGCCGAGCTAGTCCAGGATTTTGGGAAGCTGGCCGCTCTGAATACCGAACGAAGCGGCGTCATCGAACTTAAAGATAAGCTTTCTCGACTAGTCGAACGTTACAAAGTGGGTTCCAAAGATAATCCGGTCGGATATTCTGGGCTTCTCGGGATGCGCTCCCTGATTAATCGCTTAGAAAGTGTCCTTTCTCAAAATTCCGCGGAATCGGACGCGCTGGTCGAATCCATGCGCATTCGGAGTGGGCTTGTCTCGATCGATCGTTCGATTCAGCTAACGTCTGATCCGGTTGATTTCGCCAAGGAGAAGTTCAGGGAAAAAATGACTGGCAACACCGACTCTAGTCCTCGTGTCGAGTCGATGCGACTGATTGCCGCCGCTCAAACCGAGTATTCGATGGCTGAACGTGCGAAATGGCTTCCGCGTGTGGGTCTATTCGCGAGGGAAAATCTCGTTTCTGGTCCGCGCGATACCGGTACCTCGACCGATTACGGCGCTTATCTTCAGTGGGCAATCTTCGACGCCTCGAATATCGGGGCTTACCGCGAGGCTAGCCTTCGTTCCAAGGCCCTCGAATATCGTTCGAGCGAGATGGCGGAGAAGTCCGAGGTCGCACGTCGCGGCCTCCATTCGTCGCTCCCGATGCTGGAAGGTAATTTGAAGCGTGTAAAAGAATCGATGGAGATTACTTCCGAACAAGTCTCCGTGACGGAAAAGCTCTTTAAGAATGGATCCGTGAACGCGCTTCAGCTGGCCGAAGTCCTTTCTCGTCGAGCTGACGTCATTGAAAATCGGAAGCAAGTTGAAATCGCGTATTTAGGACAACTCACCGAAGCCTTCCTTCAGAATGCGAGCTCCCCATGAGTAACCAAGAACTCAACCCCGGATTGGCTGGAAAGTTAGCGAAAGGCTTCGTTCATTCGAAACTCACGCCGGTCATTATCGGTACATCGCTCTTATTGGGTTTATTCGCAGTTTTCGTAACGCCTAAAGAAGAAGAGCCCCAGATTTCAGTTCCGATGATCGACATTCAAGTCGGCGCTCCGGGATTCGAAGCGAAGGAAGTCGAACGCAAGGTCGTCGAACCAATCGAGCGCGCGGTGTGGGGACTCGACGGCGTTGAGTACGTTTATTCGTCGAGCCGCCCAAATGGAGCCATTATCACCGTTCGTTTTAAAGTAGGGGAGCCGATCGAGCCAAGCCTTGTAAAGGTTCACCATAAACTCATGACGGTCCGGTCCGAGATGCCAAAAGAGGCAATGGACCCGGTCGTGAAGTCCTACTCCATCGACGATGTCCCATTTCTGACTCTCACTTTTAGTTCGAGCGAAGTTGATGATTACGAGCTTCGCCGGATCATAGCGCCGCTCGCGCGGGAACTTTCGAGTACTCCGGATTTAAGTCGGGTCGAAGTCCTCGGCGGTCTTAAACGCGCGGTCCGAGTCATCGCCGATCCGACTAAACTCCAGAGTCGGGGAATCTCAATCCTCACGCTCGCAGATGCGCTTCGGAAGAATGATAGCCTCATGCCGGGTCAGAAAACTTGGGGCGAGAGCCAAGTTTACGACGTCGAGGTTGGAGGACGGCTCGTATCGGGCGAAGACGTGAAGCGAATCGCCGTGGGCCAACGCGGAGGCGCGGTCGTTCGTGTATCCGACGTCGCGCAGGTCATCGACGGGCCGGAAGAGCGCGTCCGGGGTTCATTACTCGTCTCTCGCGAGGACGGAATACGTACCGAGCGAGCGGTATCGATCGTTTTCGCGAAACGTAAGGGCACGAACGTCGTTGAGCTTGCAAAACGCATCCTCAAACATGCCGCGATGTTTGGTGAGAAGCTTCCGAAGTCGGTTCATTTCTCCGTTACGCGGGACTACGGTTCGACCGCCGAGGCGAAATCGAACGAACTCATCGAGCATCTCTTGATCGCTACGCTTTCGGTATCGGTACTCATTGCGCTCTTCATGGGAATTCGTGCGGCGCTGGTCGTTGCCATTGCGATTCCGGTGACCTTAGCTCTAACGCTCGCGATCTACTATTTCCTGGGCTACACGCTAAACCGCGTCACGCTCTTCGCGCTTATTTTCTCGATCGGAATTCTCGTCGACGATGCGATCGTCGTCGTCGAAAATATCGAGAGGCACCTCCATCTCGACCGGAAGAAGGGAATCGTAAAAGCGGCGCTCGAAGCCGTCGCCGAAGTGGGAAATCCGACGATTTTGGCGACGTTTACCGTAATCGCGTCGATCCTTCCGATGGCGTTCGTCCGCGGCCTCATGGGGCCTTACATGAAGCCGATCCCGGTCGGTGCGAGCCTCGCGATGATGGTTTCGCTCTTCGTCGCGTTCATCGTAACGCCATGGGCAGCCGTCCGAATCATGAAAGCGAGTACCGACACCGGGGCGCACACGGGGCGCGCCGATCAGGAATCAAAACTCGATAAACTCTATCGAAGAATCATGCATTGGCTGCTTGAGAAGAAAACGCACGCTTTCCAGTTCGGTGCGGTGACCCTCGGGCTCCTTCTCATCGCCATGTCGCTCGTCTATTTCAAAGTCGTCAAAGTTAAGATGCTTCCTTTCGACAATAAGAACGAGTTTCAGGTTTTGGTCGATTTTCCCGCGACCACTCCGCTCGCACAAAGCCTGAAAGCGGGTGAAGAGCTCGCGAAAAAGCTCTTAGAGGCTCCCGAAGTCGAAAAGGTCCAGATCTTCGGCGGCGAGGCCGCTCCTTTCTCCTTTTCGGGAATGGTGAAACATACCTTTCTTCGCGGAAGCGATGAGCAAATCGATCTTCAAGTCCTGCTTAAGGACAAAGACGATCGAAAGCGGAAGTCGCACGAAATTATCGAGGCGATTCGCCCTTGGGTGATCGACTTCGGAAAGAAACACGAGGCGATCACAAAGGTTCTCGAAATTCCTCCGGGTCCGCCAGTTCTTTCTACGGTCCTGGCCGAAATCTACGGACCCGACGAGGCGACTCGTAAAAAGGTCGCTGGTGAAGTCTACGCCGTATTCCAGTCCGTTCCGAGCGTCGTCGATCTCGATACGACTCTCCGGCTTGGGCGGCCACGGAAACTTTATGGATTCGATTATTCAACGGGGGGGGTACTTGGGGTCAATGCCTCAAGCGTCGCGATGACGGGTGCCTTGAGTTTCAGCGAGTCTAAGATTACGTCCCTTCAGGACGTTACTTCTCCCGAGGAAGTCGGTGTCGTGCTTTCTCTCTCGAACGCCGCGCGCGGTTCGGAGACCCCCTTTAGTGGTCAGTCTCTCCCGTCCTTCGAGTCCGGTACGGCATCGCTGTCTCGCACTTTGAAAGCCCCGACCTTGGTCGAAAACGAGACTCTTTATCGCAAAAACTTGAAGCCGGTTTCCTATGTGATGAGCGAACTCTATGGAGCCGAGGAAGCTCCAGTTTACGGTTTAGGTAAAATCCAGCCAAAGATCCCGTATCACCAGCAGACGGCCGATGTTCCCTGGGATACGGAAAGTCCGACCATTAAATGGGATGGCGAATGGTTCATCACCTACGAGGTATTCCGAGATCTCGGAGGTGCGTTCGGAATCGTCATGATCCTGATCTATATTCTCGTCCTTGGCTGGTTTCGCAGCTTCACTCTTCCGATCATCATTATGGCGCCGATTCCTATCAGCCTGATTGGGATTATTCCCGGCCATGCATTGGCGGGATTCTACTTCGGTGCTCCGTCGATGATCGGATTCATCGCCGGTGCGGGGATCATCGTTCGGAATTCGATTATTCTGGTCGATTTCATCGAACACCAACTCGTCCAAGGGATCCCTCTCCAAGAGGCGATCGTGAACGCGGGGGTGATTCGCTTTCGGCCGATGCTCCTCACCGCCGCGGCGGTCGTTGTCGGAAGTTCGGTGATGCTGATGGATCCGATTTTTCAGGGCTTGGCCGTGAGTTTAATTTTCGGGGAAGTCGCGGCGACGCTGATTTCTCGGTTCGCGGTTCCGATGCTCTATTACTGGTTCGTCGGGAAGTCCCGTGTTCGCGAAGTCCAACTTGAAGCAAAAGGAGAAGTTCTATGACGATCGATAAAATGATTCGGGCGTTTGCGGGTTCATTCGTTCTCTTCAGTCTCGCACTTGCCCATTATGTGTCCCCGAACTGGCTTTGGTTTACCGTATTTGTGGGGGCGAATTTACTCCAGTCCTCATTCACAGGGTTCTGTCCGCTCGAAATGGTCCTTAAGCGTATTAAAACAAAACAATGAAGGAGAATTTATGAAGAAGAATATTCACAATGTAGAACGCGTCGTTCGTGTGGTCGTCGGCTTAGGTCTTACGAGTATGGCTTTCATCGGCCCCGCGAACCCTTGGTTTTTCCTCGGTCTCATTCCCGTTGCGACGGGCCTTCTCGGGTGGTGCCCGCCTTACGCGATGCTCGGAATCAGTACTTGCCCACGGAAGGCATAAGTGAATCCCTGGGATACTCGCTACGATAGCGAGGAATATTATTACGGAACCGAGCCGAACGACTTTCTACGCGAGAGCGTCGGCTCGATTCCACCTGGCGGTACTGTGCTTTGTCTCGCAGAGGGAGAAGGGCGAAACGCGGTATACCTCGCAAGTAAGGGCTTCCGAGTCACGGCGGTCGACGGATCTTCTGTCGGTTTAGATAAGTTAAAACGTCTCGCAAAGAAAAGAGGAGTGAGCGTCGAGACTCGGGTAGTTGACCTTGCAGCATTCGAGATCCAGCCGAACACCTGGGACGCGATTGTGGCAATTTGGTGTCATATCCCGAAGGATTTGCGGAAAACGATTCACCGCTCAACTGTGGCCGGGCTGAAATCTCACGGCGTCTTCATCCACGAGTCCTATCACCCGCGCCAGCTTGAATATAAGACCGGAGGTCCTCCGACGGCTGATTTGATGCTCACTTCAGCGGAATTAGCGTCCGAACTAAGCGGACTTCATTTCGAACACTTGAAAGAGATCGACCGAGAAGTTCACGAAGGCAAAGGGCATAACGGAATGAGCGCAGTCGTTCAGGCTATCGCTAGGAAAAAGGAGTAGAGCGATGATTCCACAGCTGATTGAAACCTACGGAGTTCCCTCACTCCTAGTCGGATTTTTTGTTTGGCGATTTATACGTTTCCGCCGCGTTAAGGCCGAAATCCCTGCGCTTGTGGAAAAAGGGGGCGTAGTCATTGACGTGCGATCCCGAAGTGAATTCGCGGCTGGTTCAAACCCGAGGAGTATTAATATCCCACTCGACGAACTTGCGAGATCCATCGGTCGATTTTCCGCCGATCAGCCGATCGTCCTTTGTTGTGCTTCAGGCACCCAAAGCGGAATGGCCGTTTCGCAATTCAAGCAGCGGGGTTTTAAAAACGTCGTGAACGCCGGCCCGTGGAAGAACACCGTTACTTAAGAAAGAAGGCATTATGAAAGTAGTTACCAATTGGACCGAAAAGATGCAGTTCGTCGCTTCCGCGGACGGTCATAACGTTAAAATGGATACGAAATCCCCCATCGGGTCGGATACTGCTCTAACCCCTAAGCAGCTCGTCGTTGCGGGGCTTGCGGGATGTACGGCCATGGATGTTATCGCACTGATGAAAAAGCATAAGCAGCCCGTCGAAAGTTTCGAAATCGAAGCGGACGTAGAAAAGAGTAGCGGGGGATACCCCGAAGTATTTACGGGTGCGCTCTTAGTCTTCCGACTCAAAGGGGTGCTCGACGAGGCGAAAGTTATTGAAGCGGTTACTTTATCCCAGACGAAATACTGCGGAGTAAGTGCGATGCTCGCGAAAGCCTTTCCGATTCGGTACCGGATTGAAATTAACGGAAAATCGGTAGGTAACGAAGGTAAAGCGTTCCCGGCCACCTAACCACTCGGGAGTCTATCGTGATTACTTTGGTCGTTTGTCCGAAATGCGAGAAGTTAAACCGAGTCGCTCTGGCGGCGGCTTCGAAATAGACGCCGAACTGCGGAAATTGTAAGACCAATCACCCGCTACAATACGGCGT
>CAYOJT010000163.1:0-7222 GCA_964404365.1 uncultured Bacteriovoracaceae bacterium | reverse complement strand
AGTTCGGTGGTCAGCGTCTCGGGGAGATGGAGGTCTGGGCACTCGAAGCATACGGAGCCGCATTCGGCCTCCAGGAGTTCCTGACCGTGAAGTCCGACGATGTGACGGGACGTAATCGCATGTACGAAGCGATCGTGAAGGGCGAGCACTTGCTGGAGCCAGGCTTGCCTGAATCCTTCAACGTTCTCGTGAAGGAACTTCAGTCGCTCGCACTCAATGTCGAGCTCATCGAACAAGAAGATAAAGAAGCGAAGCCCGTGATCGCGTAATCGCGATCCGGGTTTCAGTATTCAAAATTAGATAATTGCTTTTTAACCGCTAAGACGGGGTAGACCATGAAAGACTTACTCAACTTTTTCGATAAACCGAAAGATCCTCTAAGCTTCACAGGGATTCGAATTTCTCTCGCATCCCCTGAGAAGATCCGTGAGTGGTCGTTCGGCGAAGTCAAGAAGCCGGAGACCATCAACTATCGTACATTCAAACCAGAAAGGGACGGACTCTTCTGCGCGAAGATCTTCGGACCGGTGAAGGATTACGAATGTAACTGCGGTAAGTACAAGCGCATGAAACACCGTGGAGTGGTCTGCGAAAAATGCGGTGTTGAGGTTATCCAATCTAAAGTTCGCCGTGAACGTTTGGGTCACATTGAACTTTCGACTCCAGTGGCTCACATCTGGTTCTTGCGCTCGCTTCCATCCCGTATCGGCGCTTTACTCGACGTGACCTTGAAAGAACTCGAGAAAGTTCTTTATTGTGAAGCATGGATTCTTGTTGATCCAGGTAACACCGGAATCGAAGAGAACACCGTTCTTAACGAAGAAAAATATCAACAACTCATTAAAGACGGCATGAACTTCAAAGCCGGCATGGGTGGCGAAACGATTCGCGATTGTTTGAAGAAAATCGACATCGAAATCCTTTCTCGCCAACTCCGCCGTGAAATGAAGCAAACCACGAGCGAAGCTCAACGCACGAAAATCTCGAAGCGTTTGAAAGTCGTGGAAAGCCTCAAGATTTCTGGAACGAACCGTCCTGAATGGATGATGCTCGAAGTGATTCCAGTCATTCCACCAGAACTTCGTCCTCTCGTTCCTCTCGATGGTGGCCGTTTCGCTACCTCCGATTTGAACGATCTTTATCGCCGCGTGATCAACCGGAACAACCGCTTGAAGCGCCTCATGGAGCTCAATGCTCCAGAGATCATCGTCCGAAACGAAAAGCGCATGCTCCAGGAAGCTGTAGACGCGCTCTTCGATAACGGCCGTCGTGGTAAGACATTCACGGGTCCGAACAAGCGTCCGCTTCGTTCGCTCTCCGATATGCTTAAAGGTAAACAGGGTCGTTTCCGCCAGAACTTGCTCGGTAAACGCGTCGACTATTCCGGTCGTTCCGTTATCGTCGTCGGTCCTGAACTTCGTTTGCACCAGTGCGGTCTTCCGAAAGTCATGGCACTCGAACTCTTTAAACCATTCATTTACAACAAACTTTCCGAGTACGGTTACGTCACGACCATCAAATCTGCGAAGAAGATGGTTGAGAAACAACGTCAGGAAGTTTGGGACATCTTGGAAGAAGTTGTTAAGGAACACCCAGTGCTCCTCAACCGCGCTCCAACCCTTCACCGCCTCGGTATCCAGGCTTTCCAGCCGGTTCTGATCGAAGGTAAAGCTATTCAGCTTCACCCTCTCGTCTGTTCCGCGTTCAACGCCGACTTCGACGGTGACCAGATGGCCGTTCACGTTCCACTCTCTATCGAAGCTCAAATCGAAGCTCGCGTGTTGATGATGTCCACCAACAACATCCTCTCGCCAGCGAACGGTAAGCCGATCATCGTTCCATCGCAGGATATCGTTCTGGGTCTTTATTACATGACCCGTGAGCGCCCATTCGCGAAGGGCGAAGGCAAAACCTTCTCGAATCCACATGAAGTTGAGATGGCGCTGTCTGCCGGCGTGATCCACCTTCAAGCGAAAATCAAATGCCGTATCAACGGCAAGCTCGAAGAGACGACCGTGGGTCGTGCTCTTCTCTCCGAAATCGTTCCAACCGAGATTCCGTTCAAGGTCTATAACAAGATCTTGGGTAAGAAAGACTTGGCTGAGCTCATCGATACTTGCTTCCGCTTAGCTGGAAACAAGAAGACCGTTCTCCTCGCAGACGCGATTATGCAGACCGGTTTCAAAAACGCGATGAGAGCAGGGATTTCGATCTCGGTTCAAGACATGCTCATGCCTCCTGAGAAGAAGGAGTACTTGGACGGCGCTTATAAGCAGGTTCAAGAAATCGAAAACCAATACGTTGAAGGTCTCATCACCGACGGTGAGCGCTACAACAAGGTGATCGATATTTGGGCACAAACTTCCGAACAAATCGCTAGCGCGATGATGAAGCGTCTCTCTTCGGACACCTTCAAGGCTCCAGTAAACTGGACCGGAAAAGGACCAAAAGAAGTCGTCGCTCCATCCTTCAACGCGATTTACATGATGGCGGACTCCGGAGCGCGGGGATCCAACGCTCAGATCCGTCAGTTGGCCGGTATGCGCGGCCTCATGGCTAAGCCATCGGGTGAGATCATCGAAACGCCGATCGTCTCCAACTTCCGCGAAGGTCTTTCGGTTCTTCAATACTTCGTCTCCACTCACGGAGCTCGTAAAGGTCTCGCAGATACCGCTCTTAAAACAGCAAACTCTGGATACCTCACTCGTCGTCTCGTTGACGTCTCTCAAGACGTCATCATCACTGAGCCAGATTGTGGCACGTTAGAGGGTCTCTACGTTTCGTCGCTCGTTGAAGCTGGCGAAGTCATTGAGAAACTTGGCGACCGTATCTTGGGCCGCGTGACGATTGAAGACGTTATCGATCCTGTGACAAGCGAAGTTCTCGCGAAGTCCGGAACGATGTTCGACGAAGATCTCGTGAAGGCTCTTGAAGCTGCGGGTGTCGACCGCGTGAAGATCCGTTCCGTGCTTTCTTGTGAAGCGAAGAAGGGCGTTTGCGCTCTCTGCTACGGACGTGACTTGGCTCGCGGACGCATGGTCAACATCGGTGAGGCAGTCGGCGTGATCGCCGCTCAGTCCATCGGTGAACCTGGAACGCAGCTCACGATGCGTACTTTCCACATCGGGGGCGCTGCTTCCCGACGTGCTGAACAGTCGAACGTTGAGATTAAAACTAAAGGTACTGTGAAGTTTGTGAACCTCGTTACCGTTAAAAACCGCGAAGGAACCTATACGGTCATGAACCGTACTGGGGAGATCTTGGTCTTGGATGCTAACGGACGTGAGCGCGAGAAGCACTCGATCGTTTACGGCGCAAAACTCCAAGTCAAAGACGGCGACCTGATCGAAAAAGGTAAAGTGATCGCTGAGTGGGATCCGTATTCTACTCCGATCATCACCGAAGCTGCAGGTACGGTCATGTTCGAAGACATGGTTGAAGGAACGAACATGCAAGAGCAGTTCGACCCTGTGACTGGTCTCTCGCACAAAGTGATCGTGGAATCTAAAGCTACCGATAAACGTCCGAAAATCATCATCAAGGATGGATCGGGCGAAGCGATCAAGATCGCAGGTTCTAGCCGTATTGCTCGTTACATGCTCCCAGTGGGTGCAACGATCCAGATCCAAGACGGAGATTCCATCTCTGCCGGTGACGTGATCGCACGTATCCAACGAGAGTCTGCTAAGACGAAGGACATCACCGGGGGTCTTCCTCGCGTGGCTGAACTCTTCGAAGCACGTAAACCGAAAGACGCGTCTGTCGTTTCCGAAATCAACGGTATCGTTTCTTTCGGTAAAGACACGAAAGGTAAGCGCAAGATCGTCGTCACTCCTGAAGGTGGCGAAGCTCGCGAATACCTCGTCGGTAAAGGTCGTCACTTGACGGTCAACGAAGGGGACTACATCCGTCCGGGTGAACCGCTTGTCGATGGACCAATCAATCCACACGACATTCTCCGCGTTCTTGGCGATCGCGCCTTGGCGAAGTACTTGGTCGACGAAGTTCAAGAAGTCTATCGTCTCCAAGGGGTTAAAATTAACGACAAGCACATCGAGACGATCGTTCGTCAGATGCTCCGTAAGGTGAAGGTAAAGGATGTTGGTGACACGACCTTCCTCTCCGGCGAACAAGTTGAACGTTCGATCTACGAGGCTGAAAATCAGCGCGTGGCTGCAATGGGCGGCGTTCTTGCTACTTCGGAGCCTATGCTCCTCGGTATCACCAAAGCATCGCTTACGACGGAATCGTTCATCTCGGCTGCATCCTTCCAAGAAACGACGAAGGTTCTCACCGAGGCCGCTATCAGCGGTCGCGTGGATTTCCTCCGCGGCTTGAAAGAAAACGTCATTATGGGTCGCTTGATCCCTGCGGGAACAGGACTCATGAAGTACAAGCACATGTATGCGGAGGTGGATGCAGATGCATCAGCTCCGACTCACGTGCCGACGTCGATGCAACAGGCTTCAGTCTAATCCAAGTTTTGAGCGCTTCGGTCGATGATCGGAGCGCTCCTTTTTTTCCTGAGTCAATCAGGGGGCGCATAGCTCAGCGGTAGAGCAGGGTCTTTACACGGCCAAGGTCCTAGGTTCAATCCCTAGTGCGCCCACCATTCTTCAAAAACAAAAGGGACTTGCGCTTCGCGCTTGTCCCTTTTGTTTTTGAAGAATGGGTTCGCACTAGCGAATCGCTGCGAAGCCACTTTTTCGGCTTCTCGCGCAGGCAAGCGCCCATTTCTTTGTGGTTACGCTTTATAATATGCGTGGTTTTTTAAAGTGAGTGTTCAACTGGCTTGATTGTGTGTGTATCCTTTTCACATGGTCAGACTCTTCATTTCTTTCTTCTTGTTGGGTACTTGCCTTGCTCGGGCTGATGCGACACCTGAAACATTCCATATCTCGAAACTTCTTGGGTCGGCGTTCAAGAATGACAAGCCTACTAAGGTCGGTGCACAGCTTGCTGACGGGGACCACCTAAAAACTGGGGAGAAGAGCGAAGCTACGCTTAGAGCTAGCGATGGTTCGGAGCTTCTTGTTATCGAGAAATCAGAGGTGGCTATTTCCTACGATGAACACGCGATGCAAACGATCGATCTTAAATCGGGTAAGATTGTCGGGAATGCGATCAAAAAGCCTTCGGATTCCACTAAGGTGTATCGATTCTTAATTCGTACGAAGACCGGAGCAATGGGTGTTCGCGGGACTCAGTTCGTGGTTGATGCGTCCGAAGATGGGAAGCATTCGAGCTTTTATGTACTGGACGGCGTTGTAGATGTTGCTCAAACGGTGGGAGACCTTTTTACTAATAATTTTGTTGTCGTTAAGGCGGGGCAGCTGGTTGAAATCGCTGCGGACGGCGTTGGATTCGTTACGGGCAATGCGAAGAAGGTGGTCGAGACGACCACCGACGTTGTGGACACGAGTGTGCGCGGAGTCTCACACGCTTTGCCATTTGACGTGCTCGGATTTGTATCTGATTTGAATAAAACTCTTCCAGAACAATTTCATATTCCATTTTTGACGGGTGAATCCGAAGCGCGGCCTTCAACTTGGCATTTGAGCTGCTTCGAAATTTCTTCACAGCGCTACTATGATGGCGGAGCCGTTCCTGCTGAGCGCGGACGAACAGGAGCCGGGATGAGCTGGAATCCGACCTACCACGCGGTTCCTGAATTGATCGATATTCGCGGTCATGTGGGTTTCCCACGACTTTTTCATGGCGTCGAAAGCTCATTCGACGAATGGGAGTTTAAGACTTCGGCGACCTTGATCTTTCGAAAATCCGCGTTTGTGGAATTGGGCCCTGACTTTCAAATTTACTCGAATGGAAAAACGGGATTTGGTGCAAGCTTCTCAGGTGGACTGTGGTTCGGTGATCGGCCGCTTCTTAAGATTATCGAACGATTTTTCTTCGGGACAAATTGCTTAAATTCTCCGTTTCCGGCGTGCGAGTATCGCCTCGGCGTCGGCGGCAGACTGTTTTAGCTACGCTGGTCGTGGTTCATTTTTCGAAAAGGAGGCTTATTTTATGTCTCAAATCTATGTGGGTGTTTGGTCGAATGGGGTTGGAGAAGTCGTATGAAATTTTCTCAAGTTATTTTTGTCTCGTTGATATCTGGTTTTTTGGGGGCATTCCTATTTTCGAAGGCTCAATCGTCCAAGACGAACATTGAACTCCACCAGAATGCTCAGACCCTTACCGTCTCAAGCATTAATCTGGTCGATGCTGCAGGAAAGCTGCGGGCTCAACTCGCACTTTCTGCTGAAAAGACACCAGGCCTTTGGTTCTACGATGAAAAGGGGACGGTGCGAGAATCGATGGGTCTCTACGCAGATGGGACAAGCTACTTTGGTCTGGCAGACGCCCAGGGAGCGATGATTCAGCTAATGCGGTCTTTCGGGCCGAACGAGGCGCCCCTTCTGATTTTTAAGAACCGAGGCCAGGATATGATGATCACGGGCTTGAATCCGGGTTCAGAAACTGTTCCATTTCTTATGTCTTATGATTCAGGTCGGACTAAGAATGTTCATTTCGGTAAGTACGAAGGCCCATGAAAAGTTCTAGGGTCGGAATTATTTTATCCCTCTGCCTGGTGTTTAGTTCGGTTCTTGCCTATCAGCTGTTCCGTTCGAAATCCGACCCGATCCACGTGTTCGTAAATGAAACCTCTGATCATCGATTCGATGAGTCGATTCAAGTTTCAATTCTTGCGGCCTTCAATCGTACCCATGTTCAGAACGCGGTGGTCATCACTGACCGTTTTCCAGCTGTCGATTTTCTGAAATCAGCATCTGAGCTTTTTGAGAAACTGCAATTGGGAAGGAAGACCAACGGACGAGCGATCCTCTATCTCTATTCACCCAAGGAACATGCCTTGAAAATCGAAGTAGGATACGCCCTCGAGGGGGTTTTACCTGACGTTTTGGTTCACGGGTTAGAGTTGGCCGCGAAGTCATTCATTTTCGTTGATCGCTTTCAGGATTTTTGGGCAGAACTCATCAACACACTCAACATTGAGATTTATGAAAAGGAAGACGGAAAGAAGATGATCGAAGCTGGGTTCGATCTGTCTACCTTTCGATTCGTATCGGGTGGTGCCGGCGTTCTTTCTTCTAAATATGCGGCGACACCGGAGCAGTTAAGAGAAGAGATGAAGCCGCTCGCTCCAACAGGGACTGGGGATTTTTCTCCGAGCTCTGATCCAGCGCTCACGTTGGATGTC
>CAYOJT010000162.1:0-7257 GCA_964404365.1 uncultured Bacteriovoracaceae bacterium | reverse complement strand
GGAAAGAGTTCGAGTTAGAAGTCGTTCGCGATAAAAACGATAACGTCATCATCATCTGCTCGATCGAAAACTTCGACCCGATGGGAATCCACACCGGTGACTCGATCACGGTGGCTCCTGCCCAAACGCTCACCGATCGCGAATACCAAAACCTCCGCGAGCAAGCGAAGAAGATCATTCGCGCAATCGGAGTCGAAACGGGTGGGTCCAATATTCAGTTCTCTGTGAACCCAATAAACGGCCGCGTGATTGTGATCGAAATGAACCCACGCGTATCGCGCTCCTCGGCGCTTGCTTCTAAAGCGACTGGATTCCCGATCGCGCGCGTCGCTGCGAAGCTTGCCGTCGGATACACACTCGATGAACTCACGAACGACATCACGGGTACGACACCCTCATCCTTCGAACCTTCGATCGACTACGTCGTCACAAAGATTCCACGATTCGATTTCGATAAGTTCCGTCCATCTGAGCCGATTTTAACGACCCAAATGAAGTCGGTCGGAGAAGTTATGGCTATCGGTCGCACGTTCGAAGAGTCGCTTGGAAAAGCGCTCGTTGGACTTGAAACCGACATCACGTGGCTCATGCCGTTTTCAAAGTATAAAAACCTTGCCGCACCGAAGGCTTCTTGGAAGCCTACGGCCGACGGCATTCGCTGGGACTTGGTAGAACCGGGAAATCCCCTCCGAATTTACGCAGTCGCGGACGCGATGAGAAAAGGCGCGACCATCGAAAAACTTCACCAGGTTTCGAAAATCGATCCTTGGTTCTTAGAACGCATGGAACTTCAGGTCTCGTACGAGAAGGAACTCCTTCAGTCGAAATGGCCGGTTCCCGCGGAAAAACTTTTGAAAGCGAAGAAACTCGGCTGGACCGATCGCGCACTCGCTTCACTCTTTGACATCACCGACGAACAAGTTCGAATCGATCGCGAGCGCATGAATATTCATGGCCACTTCCAAATGGTGGACACCTGCGCAGCAGAGTTCGAAGCGAAAACTCCGTACCTCTATTCGACCTACCGAGGCTCGGATGAGTCGAAACCTTCAAACAAGAAAAAAGTTATGATTCTTGGGGGCGGCCCAAACCGAATCGGCCAAGGTATCGAGTTCGACTACTGCTGTGTTCACGCGGCGATGGAACTTAGGGCTCTCGGTTACGAAACCATCATGGTGAACTCAAACCCTGAGACCGTTTCAACCGACTTCGATATTTCAGATAAACTTTATTTCGAACCTCTCACTCCTGAACACGTCCTGAACATCGCTCGAGTCGAAAAACCAATTGGTGCGATTGTCCAATTCGGCGGACAAACCCCACTCAAGCTCGCTAAAGCGCTCGAGCGCGGTGGTCTTAAGATTCTGGGTACCTCTACGAACTCGATCGACATCGCCGAAAACCGCGAGCGCTGCGAAGCGATGGTTCGAGAACTCCTGCCTTTGGGCCTGGAACAGCCAGCTGCAACCACCGCGACTACGAAAGAAGAAGCGGTAAGAAAAGCAAACGAGCTCGGTTATCCTGTACTCGTTCGCCCTTCCTACGTTCTCGGCGGCCGCGCAATGCGGATTGTCCACAGCGAAGCGATGCTCCTTGAATTCGTAGACGAAGCGATTCGTATCTCGGACTCGCACCCGATTCTGCTCGATCGTTTCCTCGATCGCGCAACCGAAGTCGATGTCGACGCCATCTCCGACGGAAAAGAAGTTTTCATCGGCGGAATGATGGAACACATCGAAGAAGCGGGCGTCCACTCAGGCGATAGCTCATGCTCACTTCCCGTTTTCACGCTCCCTCTGAACATCACCGAGCGCATTCGCACTTACGCGAAAGAGCTGGCGAAGCGTTTGAATGTCGTGGGTCTCATGAACGCTCAGTTCGCGGTTCAAGGTGATCGCATTTATCTCCTCGAAGTAAACCCGCGCGCTTCACGGACCGTTCCGTTCATCGCTAAAGCGATTTCAAAACCTCTCGCGAAGATCGCGGTTCGCCTCATGATGGGGAAAACACTGAAGGAACTTGGGATCCAAGAAGACTTGGATCTCAATATGACGACCTACAACGTGAAAGCTCCGGTTTTCCCATTCTCGAAATTCCCGGGCGTCGACACGCTCTTGGGGCCAGAGATGAAATCCACGGGAGAAGTCATGGGACGGGGGAGAAATTTCGCGGGTGCTTTCTCGAAAGCAATGACGGCAGCAGGAATGAAACTTCCGCTCAAAGGGAATGTCTTTCTCTCCATTCGAAATGAAGATAAAGCCGAAGCGCTCTCCATCGCACGTGGACTTCACGATCTTGGATTTAAACTTTTTGCGACTGAGGGGACTGCGAAATTCTTAAATACGCACTACCTCACCGTCGAGACGATCGGTAAGTCACTGGATCCAGCTCCAAACTGCGTGGACCACATCCGTAAGGGCAAGTTCGATCTTGTCATCAATACGGCTTCTGACGTTCAAGCGATTAAGGACAGCTTCACGATGCGACGCGCAGCCCTTGAACAAAAGATTCCTTACGCGAACATTATTTCGAGCGCACGAGCAATGCTTCAGGGAATTCGAGAAGAATCCAAAGGTCCTCTCGAAATTCTGCCGCTTTGATGGGTGAGTTGTATGGTCAACACTTCAGCGATATCTGGGACTCATTGTTACCACTGCGGAGTCGCGCTCGAAGCGCTCGATTACGGTCGCCAAGATATCTGTAAGAAGTGCGGACTGGATACGCGGGTTTGCCGAAACTGTGTGTTTTGGGATAAAAACGCTAATAATGAGTGCCGCGAAAACCAAGCTGATCGTGTCGTCGATAAAACGAAATCGAACTTTTGTGACTATTTTAAACCTCGCGGTGGGCCAGGCGGCCAAGCAAAATCCCGCGACGCAATGAAGGCCGCTGCAGACGCGCTCTTCAAGAAAAAGTCATGAGCGCTTCAGGTTTTAAACCGACGCGTGAAATCGAGCCTTCCTTCATGCAGGGTTCGAAAATTTGGATCAATCGCGAAGACAATCTGCCCACTGACCCAAACGCCTTTCAGGATTTTAAATCCGGATTCGATTTAGCGCGCATGACGAACGAGAAACGGATTCGCGAACTTTTTCACGGGCGATACGTCGCGAAACGCCTCATTGAAAATATTACTGGAAAAGATCCGGGCTGGTTGCCGATAGGTGAAAATGGAAAGCCCGTACTTCCCTCTCAAGTGTTAGCTTCATTTTCGCATTCGGGGCACTGGATCGCAGTTTGGGCCAACCTTAAAACTCCGCATGTTCGTTCGATCGGAATCGATCTCCAAACTTGGATCACCGAAAAAGAAGCAAAATTACTCGAAGAGGGATTCCGCCGCCGATCATTTAATATCCCTCCTCCACTCTTAGCCTTCCCTCTTCACGAACGGATCACCATCGTTTTTTCCATTTTAGAGTCCATCCAAAAAATCCTGGGGAACGCGAATGAGGCGTTTATTGCGATTTCAAAAATGAATCTCGACGTGAATCCCGAAACGAAAAAATGGGCTTCACTTTCGCACGATTCGCTCAAAATCGAAGGAACCTATGAGCCGAATCGCGAATTCGTACTCGCCTACGGACTCTCCTCCTCGCTTCATTCATTGAGCCCTTCCTAAACGTCTCGTTTTAAACGACCCCTATTAAATATCCGACAAAATCGCTCCAAGAGGCGAATTTCGCATAAATAAGCCTGGAGAAACGCCTTTTGATTGGGTAGCTTCGTTAGCGCTTATGTCAGAAAAATTTCCAATGACCGTTCACGGCAAAAAAATGCTCGATGACGAACTGAGACACCTCACAGCGGTTGAACGCCCTGCGGTCGTCAAAGCCATCGAACATGCACGCTCCAATGGCGATCTGTCCGAGAACGCCGATTACTCCGCCGCAAAGGAACGCCAAGGTTTTATTGAAGGCCGGATTCAAGAGATTAACGCGAAGATCGCTGGCGCCCAGGTCATTGATCCTAAGACGATCAAATCTGAAAAGATCGTTTTCGGCGCGACTGTAAAGCTCGTCGACACAGATAAAGACGAAGAAGTGACCTATCAAATTGTTGGAGTCGATGAAGCCGACGTCAAAGGCGGCAAAATCGGAATCACCTCACCTATTGCTCGCGCAATGATTGGAAAGACCATCGGGGATGAAGTCGTCGTCAACGCCCCTAAGGGAAAAATCACCTACGAAGTCGTCGAAATCGAATACGTCTGAGACCCCTGTCCAATTCGTCAAGGGTGTCGGACCGAGACTCGGATCGATCTTTGCGTCTCGCGATATTGAAACCGTTCGCGACCTCATGTTTTTCTTTCCTCGCTCCTACGAGGATCGGACGAAAGTTCTCACCGTTTCTCAACTTCAAGAAGGCTTAAAATCAACCGTCGCCGTTCGAGTCGTATCGAGTCGAAAGATACCACTCCGAAGTTACGGCCGCTCGATGTTTGAAGTGCGCTGCCAGGACGAGTCAGGTCTTTTATCCCTCAAATGGTTCAACCTCCCGAGAGGGATGGATCAAAAGTTCATCGCAGGTACACAGATACTCGTTACGGGGACTCCGAAAGTATTCCGCGGAAATGTTGAAATCGTTCACCCTGAAATTTCTTGGGGAAAAAGCGCGGACACCTCAACCGATGCGAACGATCCTCTTCACGTCGGACGCGTCGTTCCCGTTTATACGGAGATCGAGGGACTTCCCTCCCGAATGCTCCGGAAGATCCTCTGGGAGTGTCTAACAAAATACGTCTCTACCCTAACCGAAGATCTACCTCGACGATTCTGCGAGCGCCATCATCTACCCCGAATTTCAGATGCAGTTCGGTCGATTCATTTTCCAGTCAGTACGGACGATAACGAAGAGGCGATCCGGGCGCTCGTTCAATTCGATACCCCCTCGCACTGGAGACTCATTTACGAGGAATTTTTCAAATTTGAGTACCTCGTCCTTCGCCAGCGTCTTCAGATGGAAAAAGAATTCGCCTGCCCCATCGGAATTGAAGGTGGTCGAAAAGCGGTTGAAGACGTCGAAAAACTCCTTCCCTTCAAACTCACGGGAGATCAGAAAAAGGCCATCGACGAAGTCATGCACGACCTCGCACAACCACACCCGATGAACCGTCTGATCCAGGGAGATGTGGGGAGCGGAAAGACTGCTGTGGCACTCTTATCGGCTGTAGCGGCGATTGCGGAGGGCTCACAGGCCGCTCTCATGGCCCCAACCGAAATCCTAGCTGAACAGCATCATCGAAATGCTCTTAAACTCTACGGCACAAAGCTACCGATCGCGCTCTTAACCGGACGAACCTCAAAGAAAGAGCGGGAAGAACTTCTGGCTCAGCTCGCGGCCGGGAAACCGATGTTACTCATCGGAACTCATGCGCTGATCGAAGATGATGTCGTCTTCAAGTCTCTTTCACTCATCATGATCGATGAACAACACCGTTTCGGAGTGGAACAACGCCGAACGCTTCGAAAAAAGGGTCTTCGAAAGGACGAACGCACCCAGAAATTGGCTACGCCTCACTTCTTAGTCCTGACCGCAACTCCGATTCCAAGGACGCTTGCACTCACAGCCTACGGAGATTTAGCGGTATCGATGATTAAAGAGATGCCACCGGGACGATCGCCCATTACGACCAAGGTCATCCGAGGTGGAGGACGCGTTCAGGCTATCGAGATGGTGCGAAAGCAGATTCAGATGGGTCGCCAAGCCTATTTTATCTACCCGCTTGTCGACGATAGTGAGGCGGAAGGATTCCAACACCTCCGTTCCGCGATCCAAGAATGTGAGCGGCTTCAGAAGGAAGTCTTCCCGGAGTTTAAGGTCGGCATTCTCCACGGGCAGATGAAGTCGGACGAAAAAAACACGGTGATGGATTCATTCAAAAAAGGTGAATTCCAGATTCTCGTTTCTACAACCGTTGTCGAAGTCGGCGTTGACGTACCGAATGCCACAGTCATTTGTGTCGATCATGCGGAACGCTTTGGACTTTCACAGCTTCACCAGCTGCGCGGACGTGTTGGCCGCGGAACTTTTACGAGTTATTGCTTCTTCTTTACCCACTCGAGTGGCAGTGAAAATACGGCAGCTCGGCTCGATGTCCTTGAAGAGACGAACGATGGTTTCGAAATTGCCGAAGCGGATCTTCGGATCCGCGGTCCTGGTGAGTTTTTAGGAACGAAACAGGCGGGTGGATTACCTTTTACGATTGCGGATCTGGTGCGGGATCGCGAATGGCTACTGAAGGCCCGTGATGATGCGATGGAACTTCTCAAGTCCGATCCTGACCTGGCACTTCCGGAGCATGCACCGCTGAAGTCTTATTTCGAGCGCGAGGGACGACTCCAGGGCGAGCGTCTCAAAACTTCGTAGGGGCGAAATTTCTTTCGCCCCCACTCAAAATGAATCATTCAATCGGCGGTCCCATACCCAGACCACAAGCAGAGCCTTCGCCGTTCGCACAGAGGTCAGCCTCGCTACAATGCGATCCCGTCTGAATATCCCCCACACCAAAGTGGGTAGTGTTGTAATAATTATTCAAAATGTTCGCGCCCTGTTGAGTCACGATACACCAAGCACCGATGATCGTCGTGACATTCCCTACGCAACAGAACGGACGCTGCGCGTTCGCATGCGCCTGAGAGGATGTGATCAATAACGCAGCGACGGACAGCATTCCTAAGATACATTTTTTCATTCAGCTTTTTCCTTTCGAGGAAATGATTGTGAACGCTAAACGTATCGGATCTCAGCTCGGTGACTTGATGTGATACTTGATTTACCCTATTCCAGGCTGAAACGATGTTACGGGAGACACACTTCGCGTGCGCGCTTAAAGGTGATTTCTTTTCAGAAAATCTTCGACCTTCGTATTCACTAAGTCAGGCAAATCCATCTGCGGGCAATGACTGCCATGTTTCACCATGAAATACTCGCTGCCCGGAATGAGCTGGGCTAAGAGCTCTTGTTGAGCTAGTGGAACTACCCGATCACGCTCGCCCGAAAACACAAGCGTCGGAACGTTAATGGTGTGGAGCCAACTCGTGCCGTCGTATTGGTCGTAGTTTCGAATCAAATGCAGAAAAATCTTAGGATCGAGATCAGCAAGTTGATCGACGTAAAGCGCCACATCTTCCCTCGGCGTCAGGTGTGGGTTAAATCCCAAAAGAGAAATGGTTTTATGCACTAAGGGATTCGCTTTTTGGGAGTGCCAGATCGTTTTCAAAAGACCCGGGGACTTATCCGCCATGAACTCAAGGAGGC
>CAYOJT010000161.1:0-7278 GCA_964404365.1 uncultured Bacteriovoracaceae bacterium | reverse complement strand
CTTAAGAACTTCCGGCGAGCACTGAAACTGATTTTAGGGGATTCACCTGAAGAGCTTAAAAAGCTTTCAAAACACGACATTCGGATCTTGAAGAGCCTATTTAAAATTGGCTTCGGCTTGGATCAGGATTTCACGGTTTTTACGAACGGCTTCATTTTTAAAAGCATGGGAATGAAAGAGCCCCTAGCCGAGCTACTCGCGTTTGATTTTCTAACTTATTTCGAAGAAGACGCTCGCTATCAGGAATGCCTGAGGACGTTTTCTAAGATTGCGACTCGAGCTACTTCGTAATCCTTCCATCGACCATGTTAATCTTTCGAGAAGCCAGACTTGCAAATTCTTGGTCGTGGGTGACGTAGAGTATGGTGGTTCCGTTTTCCTGATTGATGCGTTTGAAAATCGCCATCACATTCGCCCCATTTACAGAGTCCAGATTCCCCGTGGGCTCGTCGGCGAAGAGATACCGGGGCTTCATAATGAGGGCTCGAGCGATAGCTACCCGCTGTTGTTCCCCGCCTGAGAGCTGGCTGGGAAATGAGTCGGCTTTATTTTCGATTTCAAACTGCCTCAGCAGCTCAATGGCAAAGACAATTTTTTCCGCATGAACCTTGGATTTCATGGCGGGCATCAATACGTTTTCGAGCGCGGTCAACTCAGGCAAGAGGTAGTGGAATTGAAACACAAAGCCCATCTTCATGTTTCTAAAATGATGAAGTTCGACCGAATTCATTTTTGAAATTTGAACACCGTCGATCTCCACAGTTCCCGCGGTTGGCCTGTCCAGACTACTCATGATGTAGAGCAGCGTACTTTTTCCCGAACCCGATCGACCGGTGATCGAGACCATTTCGCCGTCTTTAATCTCCTCAGAAATCCCTTTTAAGATGAGCTGAGGCGGCTCGCCGAAACTTTTCGTGACGTCTTTAATAATCAGCGCCATTTAGGAGTTATCTCCCCGAATGATGTCAATCGGTTCAAGCTTGCCTGCCCCACGAGCCGGGAAGTAGCTTGCGAAACTTGCGGACACCACTGCAAGAATCATGGACCGAACGAAAATCATGAAGTTGAACGAGATCATCATGCGATTCCCACCCAAGCCTCGTTCAGCGGAAACCTCAATCAACGACATCCCCTTCAGTGCACAGAGACCCAACACACAACCAATGATCCCGCCTAGCGCACCCAAAATCATCCCCTGCACTAAAAAAAGCTGACTGATGTCTTTAGGCTCGTATCCGATCGAGCGAAGAATCGCGATTTCTTTTCGCTTATGAGTAACCGCGATACTGAGAATGTTATAGATGCCAAAGCCTGCGACAACGAGAATTGAAATTGTCATGAGGTTTCGGATGATGTCCTGGGTGGTGAAGACAGACATAATTCCTTCGTTCGCCTGATCCCAGCTCTGTACTTTTTCTTGACCCATTAAATTATAGGTGGAGGCAAGCGAGGCAGCGAGTTTCACGTCCTTCAAACGAATGGCAATATCTGAAATCCGACTCGGCGTTTCGTTGAGCTTCTGAATATCACTCAGCGCGCCAAATATTCTCGTTTCGTCCATCGATTTTATTCCGAGGCGAAATACGGAAACGATGCGGAATGCCTGCGGCAGACCTTTCCCAACCGTGAGATAGATATTTTCACCGATCGATGCCCCAACACGGCGAAGAAACCCTTCACCGACCGCGATGCGATTTCCGCTATTTCCAATGTCGGAAAATTTTCCCCGAAGCATGTAGGACTCAATATTCGAAACACCTCGCTGTTTCTCTGGTTCGGAACCCACTACGCTCACACCGACGGAAACTTTTCCGTAGGTGGCTATTCCCTGAATTACGAGTTGCGGTGAAGCCGCCGAGACAAGCTCATCCTGCCCCAAACGATCGAGCCAACTCTGTGGAGAAAGAATGTACGCGTTATCCTTCCGACCCGATGGAGGCTTCAGCCACGAAATTAATTTTCCTTCGCCAAAGAACGCGAGATCAAGACTCCGTTCAGTGAGCATTTCTTCGCGTGCGCTAATGCGAATGTGTGAATCGTTATTAACGAGTTGATCGACGATGAAGGTCTGAAAGCCGAGCATCATTCCCGAGATCGCAATATACGCCGCAGATCCAAGCACGATTCCAAGCAGCGTAAAGCTCGTCTGCTTCTTTTTACTGAGGAGATGGCGAATAGCGAGGAAAAACATTCGGATCTACTTTCGAGAGACAATTTCGTCGGACATTTCGATATTGTCGGAGGTGACTTCCGCCCACTCGCCGTCGATCACACCCAGCTTCACGTGGATCTTTTCATGTTTTCCATTCCGAACTCGAGTGACTTGGCCTGCGGAAATTCCGCTAAGCGGAATGGAGAGCACATTTGATTTTTTTCCCACTAAGATCGCAACATCCGCCGTCATGCCCGGTAAAACCCCCTGCGGCCACTTCGATAATTCAATGCGGACAATGAACTGCGATTCACGGGGGTAAACGGACTTCACTACCCCCTCAAAGGATTCACTTCTCAGGCTCTCGAACGAGACCATTGCTTTTTGGTTTGCTTTCACTCTGAGGATGGACTGCTGCTCAAGACTGATCTCAAGGAAAAGATTTTCGAGATTCGTCACGGTGAGAACGGAAATCTGGGCAGGAACAAGCTCTCCCTCTTTGTAGGATACCTGGGTCACCGTCCCGCTAATCTTTGAGCGCATCACAGCGCCGTCAAACTGAATGAGCGGATCTCCGCTCTTAACAAGATCTCCTTCTTTTACCATCAACTTCCGGATCGCAAGCGATACTCCCGTTCTGACGTGAAAGACTTGGTCAGACGTTACACTCCCTAAACCGTAGATGCTCTCGATCACATCCCCGCGACGGGGAGAAATCCGCTGCTCAGGAAAAACTTGAGAGCGGATGAACCAAAATGCCGCTGCCACAATAGCCACGACCCCTACACCAATAATAAGCGAACGTTTCATGATGGCTCGAATATATCAGATCCCGGTGGAAGTACGCAGTAGCCCTTTTGCGCCCAGTCATGAGTCATTTAGTCCCGAGTTTTCACCCAAGTCTGACCCCATTTTTTAGCGTCCGAGGGAAATGGTTTCTTTAAGTGACCACGCTATTTTCTCGTAAATAATGAGGATCTTCTCATCCCAAGTCGAAAATGGCGAGACATGGGAGGGTGTGAAAACTCCGACACATCTTACCGCCTACCAGCCCAGGTGAGAGAATCAAGGGAAGGGAAATCAACCACTTCCAGGGGCAATTCCAACTCGATGTTAGGCTTTCGAACTCATACTTTGCTTCGTCTTGCGGTTGCGGTCACTACCGCGCTCGCCACGAGCTCTTGTCTCACTCTTCCCGCAGATCAGGAGGCAAGTCCTGCCCCAAGCGCCAGTGGGAATCCTTCGACCCCCCTCCCAAAACCCAGTCCTACACCATCCCCTTCTGCAACGGTGACTCCAACGCCACGCCCAAATTCATCGCCCACTCCGACTCCAACGCCACGCCCAAATTCATCGCCCACTCCGACTCCAACTCGCACGCCGTCGCCCACTCCGACTCCAAACGCAGCTCCGTCACCAACTCCAACTACCATTCCGGCAGGTGCGACTTACTATTTCTCAACATCCGATGGAGACGACACCCGGACCGCGGCACAAGCGCGAAATTCTTCGACGCCTTGGAAAAGCATTACCAAGCTCAATTCGATCTTTTCAACGCTTGCCCCCGGGGACTTTGTGCTCTTCAAGAGTGGCGATACATTTTATGGTCCGCTTGTCGCCACAGCTTCTGGATCGGCGGGAAAACCGATCTCGTTTGGAGCTTACGGCAGCGGGAAAAAACCCGTCCTTTCTGGGTTTACGCAGCTCACGAATTGGACATCGCTCGGAAATGGCATTTACCAGTCGAGCTGCGCTAACTGTCCATCGACCGCTAATCTTGTTTTCGTCGATGGCGTAAATACCGCGATGGGAAGGTGGCCTAATCGAAACGCTACAAACAAAGGATGGCGGGTGATATCTTCTCATAACGGAAATGTTTCTTTCTCGGATAATACGCTCACTTCGACGCCCAATTGGGCAGGGGGGGAAGCAGTTCTACGTACAAGCCCTTGGACGATTTCCCGAAACCCTATCACTTCTCACTCAGGCACCAGGATCAATTTCACAGCGACGTCGGGAGATCTCCCGATCGATGGATACGGCTATTTCATTCAAAACCATCCAAGCACGCTAGACACTTTTGGAGAGTGGTATTTCGATCGCACAACGAAGAACTTAAAAATGTACTTCGGATCCGCCGCACCGGGTTCGAGCGTCATACAAATCGCTTCTGTGGACACACTCATCGACCTACACAACCGAAGCTACATCAACTTTACCGGCATCTCGTTCCAAGGATCCAATTCGAATACTTTTAACTTGCTAGGTACAAATTCGATTACTATTCAAGACTCCGAACTCCGTGGCACCGGGGATATCGCCATTACAGGCGACGCCCGAAATATGCGGATTGAAAACTGTCTCGCCTCCGACAGTAACAACGCGTTCATCTCCGTGGATGGCGGAGCGGACGGGGCTATTATTCGTGGAAATACGATCCAAAACACAGGCATCCTGCCTGGCATGGGGATTTATCAGTACTACACGGCGATTAGCTTTTCGTATTCGAACAATGTGCTGATTGAGAAAAACCGGCTGATGAATACTGGATATAACGGAATCCATTTTCTTTTCGGAAACAATATCGACATCAATAGCAACGTGGTGGACGGCTTTAATATCGAGAAGGATGACGGAGCTGGAATCTACACCTGGAACGGCGTAACTAACGCAACAGAGTTCACGGGAAATCGAATTCGGAACAACATAGTCATCAACGGAAAGTCTGCGCCTGAGGCGCGTTCCGAAAAAGACTATACCCCGGCGAATGGAATCTACATGGATGACAATGCTGGAGGCGTTGAAATCAGTGGAAACACAGTGGCAAATAACGCGGGTTCCGGATTCTTCCTGCACAACGCTCACAATCTTCTCATTCAAAACAACTTGAGCTACAATAACGGTCCAACCGCACCCTATTCCTATGGGTATGGACAGATGATGATCCTCGCGAATAGCAGCGCCGCCCTCATGCGGAACATTACGATGACTGGCAATCAATTCGTCGCACGAAGCCCAAACCAAATTGTTCTCAAGTGGGATACCGACTTTGATGACGTGCGAGAGTTTGGGGTGGTTGATAATAATATTTATGCTCGTCCGGCGAGCGATAGTGTCATGTCTCGAATCGTCGCCGGCGGCATGGAATACTTCTTTTCGTTAGCGGCCTGGCGCACTTATAGCGGATTCGATTTAAGTTCAAAGGGCTCACCTGCGAACGTCACTGATCCGAATGCGCTGCGCTTTGAAGTGAATGACACCGCCGTTTCGAAGGTCATACTTCTCGATCGCCGTTACGTAGCGGTGAACGGAACCGTTTACACTGCATCGATCACCCTACCCCCCTATTCTTCAGTAGTACTCATCCCCCAATAAGCTTGAATAAGCACTTCCCTCCTAACCTTAAGCATGAGATTTTTAATTGCGACGAACGATTTCGAGGGTAACTGCCAATGTCCAAACTTCGCTACAATCATTCATCCGCCTACATCGTTAAACCCGATACCCCGCTTTCGGACTGCGTGAAAGCGATGCGCGATCACGGATTCGGAGCAGTCCTCGTATCTGACCCATCGACCCGAAAGCCATACGGCATCTTTACCGAACGCGACGTCATCAACTGGATTGAGAAGATCCAAGATGGAGGTTTCTGGAGTCGCCCTGTCTTCCTCTTAATGAGTAAGCCGCTCCAAACAATCACACTCGAAGAAATCCCGGATGCCGGGCGGATCATGATCGAAAAGGGATTCCGGCATCTTCCCGTGGTTCACACTGACGCAGAAACCGGTGAAACGATCACTAGCATGATCTCGATGCGCGACATTCTGAGGAATTCCGTTTACTGGAAAAACAAAGAGCGTACCTTCAGCGAAAATCTACCCGAAGCGCTGAGTGTTGGTATGATTTCAGGAAACAAAGGGATGCGTAACCTCCTTCGTTCCATCTGCGCTCAACACGGAAACACTTCAGTCGAAACGCTCGAATTCAAAAAAGCGATCCCAGAACTTGCGCAAGACTTACGGAAACTTGACCTTGTGTTTTTCGATATCGACTCCACCGAACCCGCTCAATGGTCTGCGCTTTTGAAGGAACTGAATTCGGGCAAACCTCACCCCGAAGTGATCGTCATTTACGATCCTTTTGTGCATCGAGAGTTCGAACTACAGGCATTAGAAAAATTGGGGCTTTCCGGTCGATTCAGTGTCTACATGAAACCACTCAATATTTACGTCTTAGTGAATCGACTCCTCATGACACGTAAAAATCCGTCACCCACCTGATCGACTTCAACTCATGGTTATCATACGGTAATAGGCCAGACTCCGAGTCGGTTCTGCATGCATCAGAATCGAATGGCAGGATTATCGTATGCATCGCTCGAAGCATCTGTTAGGTTTAGGCGTTCGTTATTATTTTGCTACTTCTCGAGTCTGCGGGCAATTCGGCCCATATCCTCTTGAGCGGCTTCCAGCCTTTAGGAGGTCTTATGGGAAAGAAATTATACGTAGGGAATCTTCCGTTTTCAGCAACTGACCAAATCCTGAGCGACACGTTCGCTCAATGCGGAACGGTCGAATCATCAAAGATCATCATGGATCGCGACACCGGTCGCAGCAAAGGTTTTGGATTTGTCGAAATGTCGACCGATGCCGAAGCTCAGATGGGTATCACGAAATTCAACGGCGTCGATTTCGACGGCCGCGCGATGACCGTGAATGAAGCAAAACCAATGGCGCCTCGCGAAAGCCGCGGCGGCGGTCGCTGGTAAGTCGATCCTCTAAAGTTTAAGAAGCCCTGTTCTCTTTGAGGATGGGGCTTTTTCACGTCTTGGCCTCTATTGTCCAATCCACCGGACAATCTCTCTCAAATTATCCTCCTTATCGGGTTTTCGAATTTCCCCTAGATTGGGATACAAAGAATAGAGAGAATTCTATGATCAAAGTCAGAAAATCAGAGGAACGCGGTCACGCAAGACACGGATGGCTCGACAGTCACCATACTTTCTCGTTCGCTAACTACCACGACCCGGCCTACAACGGCTTCCGTAACCTGCTCGTGATCAATGAGGACCGCGTCCAACCTGGAGAAGGCTTTGGTAAGCATCCCCACCGCGACATGGAGATCAT
>CAYOJT010000160.1:0-7280 GCA_964404365.1 uncultured Bacteriovoracaceae bacterium | reverse complement strand
CCTTCAATTCGACCCCAGTGCGTTCCACCTAAGCCCGACACATCTACTGCCGCAAGCTTCAGCGTCTTAATTTTCTTCAAAGTTTTTTCTGAGAACCCGCAGCCCGTTTCCTTGAGAATGAGCGGCACTCCGAACGTGCGACACAGTTTACGAAGCGCGCTCACGCCACCCGAAAAATTCGGCGTACCCTCGGGCTGAAGCGCTTCCTGAAGTGCATTCAAATGAATCGCAAAAGCATCCGCGCCCAAATTCATCGCAAGCTTTTTCAGGGCCTTAGGATCAGCTCTCGTAGCTTGAGAGAGCCCAATGTTTCCCAATACGCAAAGACCCATGTTCCTCGATTTGAGATCCGACCAGGCATCGATCGCAGGAGCGCTCGTTTCCAGCTCACGCCTCTGAGAACCCACCCCGAAGATCCAGCCTCGGCGCGCGCAGGCAGCCGAGAGCCTTTCATTCACGAGTTGAGCGGCGGCATGACCGGCCGTCATCCCGGAGATGAAGAAGGGGGTTTTGAGTTTATTGCCCCGAAAAGGGAGAGAGAGATCCACGTCCTTCAGGTCGAGTTCGGGTAAGGCGTCATGCATGAGCGTGACGCGATCCAACCCCGACTGATCCAGCGCCTGAACACGGGTATCCAGGGCTAGGTCGAGGTGGCTTTTCTTCCTCGATTCGAACTGAGTTAAATTCATGTGTTAAAACGGGATTTAGCACCTCGCGCGCTCAAAGGAAACCCGCTATTCTAGAGAAGTGAGCCGCATCGACAACCTTAAGTCCTGGATAATAAAGAGCTTTCACCAGCCTGTCCGCTGGCGGCCGATCCTTGCCTTTGGGGTTGGGGGGCTCGTCTTCATCCAAATCCTGGCTTTCAACCCCTCGCGGCTAGAAGAAGAGGGCCCGGCGGACGCCATTACCGAGCAGTCCCTCTTCCCTAAACTCAATGAAAAGCTCGAACTCTCGGCCGAGATTCCAAAGGACCGAGTACCCGAATATTCGATCGAAGGATTCCAGTACACGACAACCAAGGGCGGGGTGAAGATTTGGCGTCTCGATTCAGAGCACGCGTTCTTTTACCAGCCCGAGGGCCTAGTGCACACTCAAGTCGTAAAGGCCGAGATGTACGATAGCGAAGGCCAAACTACTTACGTCACTGCCGATGAAGCGAAATACGACGAAAAGAAAAAAGACCTCGAACTCTACGGCGACGTGGTCGTTACGTTTCCAAATGGCTTGGTAGTGAAATCGCCGTTTGCGCTTTATCGAATTAATCAGCACGACGTAATTGTACCTCCTCAGCACGCAGTCAGTGGCGAGATCAAAGACAAAGACGAAATCCTCCACTTCACAAGCCAGGGGCTGAAGTTCGACCAAAACACGAACACGCTTCTCCTCACCTCTCAGGTCGTTGCACGCGTGACCAAAGCCGATGAGAAATCGGAAACCACGATCATCGAATCCGATTACGCCGTAGTCGAAAAAAGTAAAAATGTGGCGCGTTTCCAGATGATGGAAACCGCCGGATCCTCACCTCGCTTAGTTAAAATCACCCAACCTCAGATGAAAGCTCAGGGAAGGAAGGCGGAGTTTTACTTCGCTTCTGCGCGAGCTTCTTCCGGGACACAGAAAGGTACATCCCAAGCACGGGTCAAGCAGATGCGCTTACTGGATGACGTGAAGATCGAGGAAGAACCGAAGCGAGCGAACCGCTCGGCGAAGAACGCAAGGGCTGCAGGCCGCGATCCTGGAAAACGATACTCGACTTCGGGGATTGCAGAATTCGATGTAGCCAAGAACATCATCATCTTGAAACAATACCCTCAGGTTTACCAAGGTCGTGATACGATGACGGGAGAAACAATCATCGTTCATCGCGATACCGATATCGTGGAAGTGGATCAGAGCAATGCCTACAGCGACGGAACAGACGAAGACGGTACATAAGCTCCAAGCCGTGGGCTTGCATAAGGCTTATGGTGAGCGCCCCATTGTGAAGGGCGTCGATTTCGAAATTGATTCAGGAAAAGTCGCGGGACTCCTCGGACCGAACGGCGCCGGAAAAACCACGTCGTTCTATATGGTGGTCGGTCTCGTGAAAGCTGATCAGGGACAGATTCTTCTCGATGGGAAAGACCTCGTCGAATATCCCATGCATGAGCGCGCGAAATCGGGAATCGCTTACCTTCCTCAAGAAGCGTCAGTTTTCCGTCGCATGACTGTGGAAGAAAACATCATGTCAGTCCTTGAGACATTGGAAATTCCGATCACGGAAAGAAAACAAAGACTCCAAGCGTTGATCGGTGAATTCAACATTGGTCATATTGCCCGTCAAAAAGCTTTTACGCTCTCGGGCGGAGAACGCAGACGCGTCGAAGTCGCACGGGCTCTGGCTCTCAACCCTGCTTTTCTTCTACTCGATGAGCCATTCGCAGGGATCGATCCCATTGCAGTAGCGGATATTCAAAAGATGATCTCGACGCTCAAGAATCGCGGAATCGGGATCCTCATCACCGACCATAACGTCAGAGAAACGTTAGCGATTTGCGATGTTGGATATTTGCTCAGTGATGGTAAAATCATTGAGAAGGGCACACCTGAGGAAATCGCGAAAAGTCCGATAGCGCGCGAGAAGTACCTCGGTGAAAACTTCCAGTTTTAAACTGGGTTCCATTTTTGCATGTTGTTTTTGTTGAACAGAGCAAGAAGAGCGCCCTCTCTCAAGGATTGAGCAATTACTATGGGCTTAAAGATTTCACAAAATTTAAGACTCAGCCAACAGCTGGTGATGACACCCCAGCTGCAGCAGGCAATTAAACTCCTGCAGCTCAATCGCATGGAGCTCATGGAAGTCATCAACCAGGAGCTCGTTGAAAACCCGATCCTGGAAGAAATGGGTGACGGCGGCGAGAGCATTGACGGCGAAGTACCCACCAACGAGGCCGATGGTTTTACGGATGATGGCGGACTGAATCCCGAAGCCCAACAAACTCGCGACGAAGAAGCTTTTCAAAAACCGACCCCCCAAGAGGAACAACTTCCTCAGGCACCAGAGACCCAGAACGCTCAGAGCGATGATTTCAATTGGGACAATTACATCGAAGAATTCAATTCCAACTCCTCTTCCGCTCCCTCGATGCGCGAGACGGGCGAAGACCTTCCGAGCTTCGAAAACGTCCTCACGAAAACAACCACGCTCGAAGAACACCTGATTTGGCAGCTTTCGATGATCACGCTCTCCGATGACGAGAAGAAACTCGGGATGCTGATCATCGGTAACTTAAACGATGAGGGTTACCTCACGGTTAAGCTCGAAGACCTAGCGGCTGAAGTTCCGATGGAACTTGAAGACGCCGAAGAAGTGCTGAAAATCATCCAGAATTTTGATCCAGTGGGCGTGGGATCACGCGACCTGCGCGAATGTCTGCTCATGCAGGCGAAATTCTTAACCCCACGTCAGCCGCTGGTTGAAAAGATCGTCTCCGAACACCTTCCCGATTTAGAGCGTAAAAACTATCAATCCATTGTGAAGGCATTGGGCATCACGATGAAGGATGTCGGCGAAGCGACTCGAGTGATTCAAGAGCTTGAGCCAAAGCCGGGCCGAAACTTTCATACTGCCGACACCCACTACATCACCCCCGACATTTATGTTTATAAAGTCGGCGATGAATACGTGATTTCCTTAAACGAAGACGGCCTCCCTAAACTTCGTATTTCCCCGTATTACAAATCCGTTCTTCAGAGCGCGAAGACCGATCCTGCAAGCAAGGGAAATAAGGACACGAAGGATTACGTTCAAGATAAATTGCGTTCGGCAGTTTGGCTCATTCGTTCGATTCATAATCGCCAGAAGACGATTTATAAGGTCACCGAGGCGATCGTGAAACGTCAGCGAGACTTTTTCGAAAAAGGCGTTCAGGAATTGAAGCCGATGATCTTGAAAGACATCGCTAACGACATCGGCATGCACGAATCCACCATCTCGCGCGTCACAACGAATAAATTCGTTCACACGCCAGTTGGGATTTACGAACTGAAATACTTTTTCAACTCCTCCATTTCAGCTTCGGATGGCGGCGACGCGCTTGCTTCCGAAGCGGTGAAAGAAAAAATCAAGCAGCTCGTCGTGAAAGAGGACCCAAAAAACCCACTTTCAGACCAAAAGATTGTAGAATTACTCTCGAAGGATAATATTGATATCGCCCGAAGAACGGTCGCCAAGTACCGCGACATGCTGGGCATCTTATCCTCGAGCAAACGAAAGAAAGTGATTTAACGGTTTATGATTATCGATGTGAAATTTAAGCACGTGGACAGCTCCGACAGCCTTCGCGACTATGCGAAGGATAAGACCGGAAAGCTTGCGAAATACCTCGACGGTAAAGTTCACGTCACCTGGACCTTCGACAAAGAACACGGCGAATTCATCTCTCACTGTCACGTTGTGGGAAGCCATCTCGATTTCTTTGGCGAGGCTCGCGCTGATGAAGCTTACGCTACCGTGGATATGGCGGTTGCTAAGCTTGAGAAGCAGATGAAGAAGCACAAAGAGCAAGTGACGGATCACAAGGGTTAATCTCCCAAAAATAAATACGACTGATTGCGGAACAGGCATCCTGCCTTTCGACTGCTTTTCGCCATCCATGGCTGCAGTCAGTCCGAATCAGTCGTATTTATTTTTGGGAGATTAACCCTTGTGGCTTCACTCGCTCGTATTTAAATCGGTCTTCGGCGGGATTTAGTCGAAGCTTGGCAGGGTGTTTTGTTCAGAATAAAATCTACAGATGGCTAAGATCATTGAACACTTCCGACATGCGGTGCGGACTAAGCCCTCGCCTCATTTGAATGAGATTGGAGTTAAGGCTGCGCGGAAAATCGGCGAACAGTTTGGGCCTTATGATCTGGTTGTTTCTAGTCCCAAGTGGCGGGCGGTTGAGACGGCGGTCGCCATGGGATTTGCGGTACACGAAACTTCGGAATTTTTTGAGGACATCCCAGAAAAAGTGAACGACCTCGTTCCCTATGACTCTGGGTTTAGGTCCTTCTCTCAGGGCCTTGAAGTTCACACCGAAGTTCAAAAGTACGTTGCACGAATGAGAAAGGAACTTCTGCTCTTATTGGAGCGCCTTCCGCGGGATGGAAAACTTCTGATCACGAGCCACGGCGGGGTTGTGGAGTGGAGTGCTTTTGCCTTTTTACCGAAAGAAGCTTCGAAGTGGGGAGCGCCTCTCGATAAGTGTGAGGGAGTTCGACTCGAATTTCACGCCGATGGAAAAGTGACTGGTAAAGCATTAAGATTATAAACCCTGACTCAAGATGCGCGGAGACTAAAATGAATTTCATGAGATCTAGAATCTTTCTCCTCTTAGTCTTTTTAGTCGATGTGGTCACAAACAGCGCTCTCGCACTTCCCTACACTTATGACTCGTCGTCAGTGCGAGATGGATCAATTCAAGAAAAGAACTTCATTCAGAAATGCGCAGTGGATTACATGCTCCACTTCCAGAACGCGCTTCCCCAGTATCTGAAGAGCTTAGGAATCTCCGACACCCGTTTTTCGAGCACTCCATCGGTTACAAAGAGCTGCCGAAAGAAAAAGTGCGTTCTCGGCTGTGTGGTCGATTTAGTTTCCGAAACCAGTGAATTCGATTTCCTGGATGTTCAATCGCAGATCTATAAGGGGCCGGATGCGCTCCTCGAATGCCGGATGGAAATTGAAAACATGAAGCGTATCGAAGCTATTTTTTGGACGAAAATCGTCTGGCCCAAATCTGATCGTTGTTTCGTCGACGCTCTTCGCATCAAGTTCTAGCGCGGCTCGAATCCAGTTCCTTGATCATGATGATCTTCGTCGGAACGTATCCTGAATTTTTATTAAATCGGATCATCCGCTCATTCGTGTGATGAACGCCAGTTTCAATGAACGCCGCCCGATTTTCTCGCGCCCACTCTTCACCGCGCGCCTTTAGAGCCCGGGCGATCCCTTGCTTTCTAAAGTTTTCATCCACCCAAAGAGAAATAATCGAAGCTTTTCTTTTCCTCTCTTCGCTCTTCAGATCTTTGATCTCCATCCAATGGAAACCCACCACGCGGCCCTGACTCTCCGCTAACCAGAAAAAATAATCCGGGTTCGAAAGTTTATCCTGAAGAAGCTTCGTATGTTTCTTTAGTTCTTCACCAGAAAAACGATGTTCAGGCTTCCAAGCACGAGGAGCATCCAAATGAATGCGAGCACAAAGCTCACATTCAGCAAGGTCATTCCGAATCGGCCGCAATTGAAAGGTCATACAAGCCTCAACCCTCCACGAACCCGACCCGAATGACAAGCCCCCATCCGCCCTATCAGATCGGAACACCCCAGCACTGTTTTTTTTATGGGTTTTTCTGTGACTCAAAATAGATGCAAGTGATTCGGACTGACTGCAGCCATGGATGGCGAAAGCAGTCGAAAGGCAGGATGCCTGTTCCGCAATCACTTGCATCTATTTTGAGTTACACAAAAACCCATAAAAAAAGTTCGGCGTGAGACCATTCCCACGCCGAACTTCGCTGGTTACTCCCTCCGCGTCCCCGCTTGTGACTCGGAGGGAAACTTTTAAGACCTATGCCCTATTAACGGTGCGGACCAGGCATTGGAACCGGATGCGGTGGCATCGGGCGAGGGCCTGGAACTGGACGTGGACCGGGTCCTGGAACCGGGCGTGGTCCAGGATATGGTACCGGACGTGGTCCTGGTCCTGGGTAAGGACGTGGATACGGAGCCGGACGTGGTCCTGGGTATGGAACCGGACGAGGCATCGGGCGTGGCACTGGGCGTGGCGCGATACAACGTTGGAGGTATGCATCCCAGTAGGTACCTGGAGGGCAAATCGGTCCTGGGCGTGGGCGCGGAACCGGCACAGGACGAGGTCCTGGGTACGGTTGAGTTCCACGCTGGAGGAGATAGATGTCGGAGATGCTTACGGTGATGTACTGACCGCGATCACTTAAGATCGTCACTTCGTAGTAACGGTCATCAGTACCGATAATCCGTCCGCTCTCACCGCGATAAATTCCGGAAACGATCGTGATTCGATCACCAACGCAGAATTCAGCTGAACAATAGCGGCTGCCGCCTTGATTGATCAAACGAACATGACTGATGTGCGGATAAAGATAATAGCCGCTTGAGTTCAGAACGGTGACGGTATTGTTGTAATCATCAACACCGACCACAGTCCCCGCGTGACCGACCCATTCACCGGCGACGACACTGACCGTATCGCCGACACAGACGTTGCCGAGAC
>CAYOJT010000159.1:0-7295 GCA_964404365.1 uncultured Bacteriovoracaceae bacterium | reverse complement strand
GGACTGTGGGTTCATTGGACTGGGCACTTTTATAAATTGTGGATCGGCGTTGGCGCTGGCGTCGGAGGCGCGCTCGGCGGCATGGAAGGTGGAGCCGACGGTGGCATCGATGGCGGAGGTGTCATGCCAGGAGGAGTGGACGGCATCGGAGATGGATCGCCACTCGGAGGCATGGACGGAGGAGGAGAAGCTTGTGCGCCACACTCTCCGAGCAGGTCGCCACCATGAGCGCCAGGGGTTCCATCTGGATTGATTCCATGCCCATTGATCGCTGCATTCATTGGGACGCAGATCGTGTGAGCATTGGCAGGATTTCCATAAGGAACGTGGCAGATTTTAATCTTATTATTCTTGCAGGTGTTGTTCACGGGAAGTTGGTCTTCTGAGGTGTATCCGTGATTTTCCGCAAGTGAGGATTTATTTCCTTGAGCGAGCGTCTGAGAAGAGCCATCGAAACTGTATTGGTCCGTAGCGCCGCAGCCGGAAGCCGCGATCACAAGAACCAACGAAATCCAAAATCCATGTCGAAATTGACCCATACTCAGTGATCCCCCAAAAAACAAACTGACGAATTACCTGGAGTAGACGAGTGCGAGAGCGAAAACGTTTCTAATTATTTTACTTTTTTATTCGGGTTGCCGCCGTGGCCAGGACTCTCAGGTTTGCCATTAGCATTCCCGTTTCCGCCTGCATTACTGGAAGAGCTATTCCCTTGTGAGCGGCGCTGATCCGATACCCACTGCCCAAAGTTCTTATATCCTTGGGGAGGAGTGCCGTGGAGCTCTTGAGCCTTCTTAGAAACCGCAGACCCAAAATTCGCTGGCTTCTGAGCGGGTGCAGCTTTACGGGCTTTTGCGACGTTTGCATCAAAGGCGCTGATGTCTTCGCTCATCGCAGGCGCCACGCTATCCGAAGCGAGTGCGGCGGTAGAGATTAAGCTCGACACAATCAGAGTGAGTAGAGGTTTAAAGGTTTTCATAGGTCACCTTATCCTTTGAAGGAAATCACGATGGTCTTCTCGCGAAGCACATTGTTATTTCCATCCTTCATTAAAACTTTGATTTTTTGGATTCCGGCGAGATTCGACTGAATCACGAACGGAAGTTTCGCGTTCTGGACGCTTTCATTCCAAGCCAAGCTCAGCGAGCGCTGATCCTTCAGCTCCGGAAACTGAGCAGAGTAAAAATTCACTCCCTCTGGAAGCACGATTTCGGCATAGGCGATCTGGGAATTCTGAACTTGTTCCAGTTCGACTTTCACCAGTACGGGTTTTCCGGTAGCAGCGATGAAATCAGACGATCCGCCCTTTTGGAAAAGAATGACGGCGAGCATGAGGCTCGTCACCGTCGAAAGAACCGCGAATCCCTTCCAGCTCCAGATGGAAACCCGAGAATTCTTCTCTCGCATATGAGCGAGGACTCGAGTCTTCAAGTAGGGGGTTGGGCCGCCGATTTCGGCGTTTGCTGCCTTGAAGAGTGCCTGAATTTTTTGATCTTCGTTTTCCATAATCTAAAGGTTCCTGTCGACCTTTCGTACAGTAGACGGGCCAAGCCCCGAAAACGTTTCTTAATTTTTCGAAAAAACTTTTAAAAATGCCTTACGCGCCCGATGAAGCCGAGAACGTACAGCTTCCTCAGTGATTCCAATGACTTGAGCGGCCTCAGCGTAGGAGTACTCTTCGCTGTCGATGAGGACGAGGACGGTTCTTTCCTCCTCAGTCAGCTCCTGAAGTGCGTTCCTGACCCCAAGGACTGTGTCCGTATCGACCTGGTTTGGCTCCGGTTCATAGAGGGTTCCATCTTCACCCTCGACCGATATTTCGCGAGCCTTTGGGCTTCGTTTTAGGTCGATAAAGCGATTTCGGGCGGCCGTGAACATCCAGCTCACGAATTTCGACGGATTTTCGATCTTCTTTAGATTTTCGAATGCCTTAATCAGAGTGTCCTGCGAAATCTCTTCCGCAAGCGCTGTATCGTTACACAGGTAAACGCAAAAGCGAAAAAGATGGTCTTGAGTGAGGTCAATGATCCGAGCGAGCGCAGTTTCGTCGCCCTTCTGGGCGTGCTTAAACCAGCGTGAAAGTTCTTCGAGATCTACGGATGGAGTTCCCACGTTACCCCGCTCGTGAAGAGGAATTCTTCATAGTTTTTATCATCGACGTGTCCTGCCTTCAGGGTCGAGTGATTATGCAAAAAAGTCAACGTTCCGTAGAATTTCACATTCTTCATCAGATAATGGGAAAGTGAAGTGCCGATGAGCGCCAGCTGATCCCGTCGTTTAACGTTTCCAGGGTTGGAGATGTTGTCATAGACGCTCATGCTGAATGAGCCGTTCAGTCCCCACTCCCAGGGCAGGTTCGAATTTCCGAGCTCGCGCACGAAAGTGAATCCGGGCGAAATGGAGTAGCAGGCGATCGGGATATTTCCGGTTGCTACCTCGAGGTCTTGAGCCGTTTCGCGAGTGAGGAGGAGCCACGGCATGACGAAGCTTCGAGCTCCTATAAAGCTCCATCGACCCCTGAGTTCGTGAGTCCATCCGGAAAGGTAGTCAAAGTTTGAAGAAAGGGAGGATTTTTTAAGCAGCGAATAGTCGAGCCCCATTTCCTGTGAACGCGATTTCTTGGACGCAGAAAATTCGGTGCCCGTTCGTAGGAGGTAGGGGTGGGAGAGCGCAATTTCGTAACTCACGATCGGAGTCACGCCAAACCAGCTCCCTTCGTTTTCCCAGATGAGTGGAAATCGAAGTAAATTTTGAATCGTGCGAGCGGAAGCGTCTTTCCAGTCCTCGCTCCAATTCAGGGCGTAGGCTAGGGAAGCGGAAAAATCGGCGCGATTGATGTAGCGGTAGCCGCCGCCCAGTGAAAGCTGGTGAAGTGCGCTTTGGACGGGGGATTCAGAATGTCCGTCTTTGTAGATATTCGAATCGTACCCAGCCGAAAAATCAATGAATCCCCAGTATGAAAACTCACGGGCTGCGGATCTCGACATGCTGTCGCTGAGAAGAAGCGACGCCTTTTCGCGAATCGATTCGCTACCCACCGACTGTTTGAGATACGTGAAAGTTCGCTGGGCTTCTTCAAAACGTCTCAGTCGATAGAGAGCCATCGCGCGCATCAGTACGGCCTGGTCTCGGAGCTCGGTCTCCGCACCCGCAACGATCGCGCCGTTAAACCAGGCGAGTGCATGGTTATATTGGTGGAGGTCGTAGAGGGCGAGTCCCTGCTTCAGGGCGGCAGCCGCGACGTCGCGAATTTCATCCTGGAGTTCAGACTGTAGGGAGGGAGGGAGCGGCGTACCCTTTAGGGCCTTAAGCGTGGAGATCGCGAGCGCTAACTGGCCAGACTTTCTCCGTGCGCGAGCGAGATAGATCTTAGCGGCAGCAGCAAGCGGGCTGCCCACCCGAATCACGGCTTCGTAACTCTGTGCTGCCCCTGCAAAATCCTTCAATTCAAATCGCGTGTTTCCGAGGTTGAACCAATAAAGGCCCTTCGTCGGATTTCTACGCGTTAGATCCTCCAAAAGCGGCAATGCTCGAGAATAGTCCTTTCGAAGAAAATGCCCCATCGCGGTTTGGAAGGAGGGTTCGTCGGCGTAGCTCAGGTTCAAAAGAAGAATCAAACACCCTAAACCCCAGGCAGCGAAGGTAGCGCGCAAACTGAAGGAAGAGCGAGGGCGTGTCATTGAGTCTAGCGGGAATGATCTCGGGCTTCGAGTTTGTTGTCAATCACGCCTCGCTCACCTGGGATTCCGCTCTGGGCGTGTCTTCACGCACCCGCCTAGGCTCGAAAAATCGCATAAAAGAAAAAATCTCCTGAAACGATCTGACCCCGCGCTTCGTCCACTTCTTACGAGTCCTGAATCGGACCAGGGGGAATTTTAGATGAGTGAACGCATGGAGAACGTGAGTGTATGGATTTTGCTCAGTCTACTCTTATGGATCGCCGCTTCGCCTGCGATGGCGGCTCCTCCAGTAGATAAACCCTGCCGCGGAAAAAAATGCGTTACTCCAACTCCTACTCCTACGCCGCCACAAGTGCGTAAGGTCGTGGGCGGTGAATCCTTTACATGCGTTCTGAACGCGGGCGCCGTGAAGTGCATGGGAAATTTTGAGGGCGAAACGAATCGCGGGGCCTTTTCAAACATCCTCGTTCCGAGCGTTGTTTCAGGATTAGAAAGTGGCGTGACCGATATCTCTGCTGGTCCTTATAACTTGCTTGCGATCAAGGATGGAAATCTCTACGCCATCGGTTCGAACGATTATAACCAGCTCGCCCAAGGCGCGAGCTACCCTCGCGACGTCACCTCTCCGGTTTTACTCCTGAGCGGCGTGAAGAAGGCTGCGATCAGTTACTACCATGGGTGCGCTCTCATGCAGAACGGTGAGGTCCGATGCTGGGGCTCGAATTTTTACGGAATTTTTGGAAACGGCTCTTGGAGCGATATTCCATCGATCGCAGATGCTGCGATTGTAGCTACGAATGCGCAGGATGTTTTCGTGAATGAAAATGCGACTTGCGTGTTAGCGGGTCAGTCTGTTCAGTGTGCAGGCTACAACGGAAACGGCGACATCGGCGTCTCGACTCCAAGTAGCGATGTGCCGACGTTTGTAAACGTAGCGACACTCCCAGGTCCGGTTGCGGAAATTCAGTCCGGGTACTTCCATTCCTGCGCTCGGTTACTGTCGGGCGAGTCCTACTGCTGGGGATTTCAGGTTGCAGGCGAGCTTGGCTACCAAGGAATCGTGAAGAGCCCAAACTACGCGAAGCTCGCTACAGAAATTCCAGTCGATGCGGAGGCGATCTACGTTCAAAATTATTCCACGTGTTTCAAAAAGACAGGAAATATCTCGTGTGTAGGATGGAATATTGACCATTCGATCAGTAGCTCAAGTTCACAGAATTTTATGACAGCCACCGTCCTTCAAGGTCTCCATTCAACTCCGATCGATATGATCAGAGACATTTCGGGTCAACGTGGCGGAAATTACGCCCATCGCTGTGCAGTGACAGTAGCGGGTCTTGAGTGCTGGGGCTCGAACAGCTTCGGAGAGCTCGGCGATGGCACTACGAACCCGGTTGATTTACCGAAGGTAATCCTGAGTTGGTAAGAGTTAGTTTTATCGGGATGAGGAGGGGGCTAGGCGCGATTTCCTAGCTCCCTCTTCGTTTTTACGCGAATCCAAAAGTCCGCACGGACACGGCTCATTTTATTCGAATAGAGTGACTGTTTTTTCGACGCTCTTCTTAACAAACCTGTCGCCTAAACACACAATCCTAAAGGTCGCGCGAGCCCATTTGAGATCCGACCGAAGAGTTCCCTACGGAGAGTGGCGGGTCACGATGACCCGTATATCTTAAGGGCAAAAAAATGAAAAAATTTTGGGTCGGGTCCTGCATTTTCATGCTGGTCGTTTCCACTGTCTTTTCAGCCACGGTGTACTCCAGTCCGCGGCTACGAATTGAAATCGGAAACCGAGTCAGTCGCGACGGTCCGGAAATCAAAGCCGCTCTACTTAGGTTCGTTACCCATATCCCAGTCGCGCAAATTCTAACGAAAATCGCTCGCGCCGATCTCGGTCGTCGTGCTCCGATTTTCGAGGTCCGTGAGACTCCTGTCGTATTACCGGTTACGCCGGTAGTAAATCGCACTCTTTTACCCGCCCAGGGAGAGACTTGGACGTTTGATTTTGAGCGGATGGTGAAGTTGAAATCGGATCAGTCGCCAGGAATTCAAACGCATGTGCGGGGCGCTTATTCGATTTCGCATCGTGAAGGGGCTAGCGCCGATTATTTCATAAAAGTTGAACTGAGCGAGGGAGGAATAGAGGGTTCATCGAGTCAGAAATTTCCACTTTTCCAGGTTTCCCTTGGGGGGGACGGAAAAATCGAACGGGTCTTCGTTCTCGGTCAACTCAAGGAGGCAGCGATCCAGGATCACTGGGAGAATTTAGGTAAAGATCTCATTTCGAACTATTTTATCCTCGAATCACGAACCCGCCTAGGTGCCTCCGAATCGGAATCAAAGTGGATGGGGGACTCCTTGTACGAGAAGACTGTCTTTTCCTATTCCGCACATCCTGAGCTCAAAATCGACGGATCAAACCATTTGGCGTATTTTGATGAAAGCGGGCTCGCACTCGTTGAAGGATCTGAGCGACTCGTTCTTGGCGATAAAAGTAGACTGAATCAGTCCCAATCCTATCGCATGGAGCGAGTCATGATAACGAGTGGCGAACTGAAATTCGAGAAGAGCGGACCGGCGCGATCTCTCCACTGGGGAAGTGAGAAGCGCCTTTTCAGTGGTTCGAGCTATCGATCGGCGTCCTTCAGTGCGCCTGTCACTCGAGACCTGCATGAAGTAGGCGGGAAGTGGAAAAAGAAAAAATCGCTTCTGCGTTCTCGCGCGTTGGCTGCGAGCGAAGACCTTTAGCTTAAGAACTCTTCGGGAGTAGCCACGTGAGTTCGTGTTTATTCTGGAACAAGTGAACGATTTTCGAGCCCGGAATCTTGGCGAGCGCTTCAATGTCTTGGAAGTCACATTCGCCCTTGAATTTGAGTGTCACAATAAACGTAGGGCGAGGCGTGATTTTCATCCATGGCGCGATCAATTCAGGAATCCGCTTCGGATCACAAATCATATCCGATAAGAACCAGTCGATCGGCGGAATCTGTTCAGGTTTCAGTTTGAAAGCGTCTCCGCGGATGAATTTGACACCGCTCAGCTGGGTGACTTTCGGATCAAGATCTGCGCCATCAATCGAAGTGACGGATGCGCCCAGTTTAGCGGCTGCGTACGTCCAACCTCCGGGACTACTGCCGACATCGAGAACATGTTCGCCTTCGAGGGGGTTTGTACCTAAGCGAGTCAGGGCTTCCCAGAGTTTCAAGTAGGCGCGACTTGGCGGCCCGCTTTTATCTTCGATGAAGTGATACTCGCCGCTGGGAATATTCGCAGTGGGTTCTTCTGTAAATATGAGATCGTCGTCAGAAACCAGAAAGAATGCGCCATGTTTCTTCTTTTCCGGGCCAACAGGGGGAGGAAATGGAAGGGGTTCGTCTTGAGCAGTATCGATTTGGCTTGCGATCAGTGCCTGGCGTCGGTGAAGAGCGCCTTCGATCGGATGCCAGGTAACGCGTTTTCCGCCTAAGAAGCGAGACGCATCACCAATAGAGCGATAATTGACGAGGTGAGCGACCTTCCAAGAATCTCGGCTCCAAAAGAAGGGACCGGAAAAGGGCTCAAAGATCCACGCGTCGCCTATCTCCGAAATTTTAGTGAGCTTACGGTAGACGCACT
>CAYOJT010000158.1:1455-7302 GCA_964404365.1 uncultured Bacteriovoracaceae bacterium | reverse complement strand
TACAGCTAGCGGCATCAGTCACGATCGAAACCAAGAGTTTATCGCTCGAGAGCGTCGCGCGGTCTGCATCGTTTTCAACTGCGCCTGATACGACCGAGAAGAAACGGTGCGCTTCGGGATTCGAAGATTTTGAACCTAAGAGCGAACTGAATCCCGAGCGGATCGAGTCAGCGAGCGATAGGTTTCTGCGATCGCTTGGAGCTGGAGCCTCAAGATCGAGAACCGCTTTTTGAGTCGGAAGTTTAGCGAGGAGTTCCGCCTTACGTGCAGCCAATCCTTTTGGATATTCGGTTGCGCGAGCTTCGCTTTCGGCTTGTGATTTACCTTGGATTAAACCTTCGGCAAATCCGGCTTGGTATTCCACGGTTGAAGCACGACCTTCAGCAAGGCCGTCTGCGAGACCTTTTGCTTCTCCGTCTTTCTTCCCTTGGTCTAAACCGTATTTTAAGCCTTCCTCGGTACCGGCGAGTTTTCCTTTTTGGTCACCTTGAACGCGACCATCGGCTTCTCCTTTAGGTCCGCCTTCGGCGCGACCCTGAGAATTCCCCTGGCTAGCGCCGTCTTGTTCCGCTTGAGCAAAGAGCGTGTCGTAGCGATTTTTACGGACTTCGTAGTCACGATAAGCGCTGAGTGTGACGCTTTCAGCAGCTGCAGCTGCGCGGTCCAGACGATCGAATTCGGCTTGTAAAGACGCTATTGCGCTTTGAGAAGACTGAATCTGACCTTGGAGCTGGGTCACAGTACGGCGCATTTGAGGGAGTTGAGCTCCCGCTTGTGCGATGTAGTTACGCAGGTCCTGAACTCGGCCATTATTCGCCGTGATTTGAGATTGTTTCGACTGAATCGCAGCTTGGAGATCAGAAATATACTGTTGAGTCTGAGCCAGCTGATCTGCAAGTGCGCGAGCTTGAGCATCGAGGTTTGCGACCACTTGGCGCTGCTGATTCACTTGGCGCTCAAGATCTTGGAGCTCGCGATAAGTGCGTTCCACCATCGAGTAGAGTTGGCGGTAAGCGTTCTCTGCGCGATTCAAACGATCCTGAAGCTGTGGCATTTGCTGATTCAGCTGCCCGATTTCAATGCCGAGGCGTTGAACACGGTCACGGAGAATCGGAATCTGGTTTTGAGCTTGAGCGAGGCGGTTACGAGCGTTCGAAAGATCGCTGTTCACCTGATTCAGCTCGTTTGACTTTTGTGAAAGTGCTCCACGTGCGCGAGTCAAATCGCCCGCTTGAGCGTCGTATTCACGAGAGACTTGGTCAAAATTCGCTTGAGCGACGCCCACACGACGAAGCGCTTCGCCCAACTCACGCTCTGCCGCCTGCTGAGCCAGCTGAAGGCTTGAGATCTGCGAGCGAAGATTCGAGAGTTCGTTCTGAGCGCTCGCGAGCGAACTTTGAGCGCGCGAGATTTCTCCTGGGAGTGATTGAGCGCGGCTCTCGAGGCGTGGAAGCTCGCCATTGATTTGATTCAAGCGCGAAGCGATTTGGTTGTAGCGGCCTTCCAAATTTGATTTTTCGGCTTCGAGCTTCAGGCGTTCTTCGCCCGCTTCTTGGCGTTGTTTCTCAAGCTCAGCAAGCTGCGCTTCGAGCTTCGGAATTTCTGGATTGGTCGGTTCTTTTTGTTTTAATTCACCGATTTGAACGCGAAGGCGATCGATCTGAACGGAGAGCGTTCTTTGGGTCATGAGGAGTTCGCGGATTCGAGGAACAATGCCCGATAGGCGCGACTGAATTTGACCAGACTCGCTCTCGAGATTCGATTTTTCGGAACGTAGGGCATTGATCTGAGGTTGAATCGTATTCAATTCATTCTGGAGGCTCGAAATCTGAGAGGTGAGTTGGGAAACTTGGTTTTCGAGTCCGCCGATGCGCGACTGGGCGCTCGAAAGTGCAGCTTGAGCCTGGTTCATGCGCTGTTGGGCAGCGCTTGCGTCCGAACGGGCGCGGTTCAGTTCGTTCTCGGCCTGTTGTTTCCGCTGAATGATGGGTGCGAGTAAGGATTCCAAACGAGATACTTCGGCTTGGAGGCCACGGACTTCTTGGGTGAGTTGGTTCGAGCGGGCTTCAAGTCCAGACACGACTTGACCGAGCTCTCGGCTTTCACGTTCAGCATTTTGAAGTGCGTTTTGAGTTTGTCCGAGAGCGACTTGCTTTTCATTTAAGCTCTGTTGGGCGTTTTGAAGTTCGACAGCAGCGCGGTCGCGGTCGTTCTGGGCGTTTTCAACTCGACGTTGGAGTGCGGCGTATTCAGCAGCTTGGCGGTCGTATTGGGCTTGGAACTGTTGGAGTCGGGATTGCTCTTGATTGAGCTGGTTCTGTGTCTGAGATAGTTGAGCGCGAAGGTTCTGTAATGAGTTTTGGGCTTGGCCGAGATCGGACTGGTGTCGATTGATCTCCGAGGACAAGGTGGCGTTTTGGCTCTGGAGTTGGGAGATCTCTGCTTCGCTTTGGCCGATCGCGCTTTCGGTTTCAGCGATGGCTTGCTGTGTTTGTTGAAGGCTTTGATTCAGTTGGGAGAGGTGATTTTGTTCATCGGAAAGCCGGCCCGCAGCTCCATCGGCAAGTCCTCGTTTTTGATCGGAAATTACCTTCGCCGATTCGTAAATCCCTTGGTACTTTTTGAAGTCGATTTCATCGGGAATCACACCCGCGAAAACAGAAGTCGAAGCGATGAGTAGAGCAATAGAACGAGATGCAAACGTACGGCGATTCATGGTTATTCCCCCTGTGCCTTGCGATTGGGACGAAGGCGCTTGATCCGAAAAACGGATTTCGTGGCCCAATAACGCAAGGGATGTACCAATGGTCTACTGGAGAGAACAGTGAGGGTTCCGTTAGGGTGCGTCATAAAACAAAAAGCAAAACACTCAGTTAATAACCGCGAATCTTTACCCCACTGCTTTAAAATCCAAGTTTTGCGATACTCTCTTTGAACAATGCCGTCGATCCACAATCGAAAATTTGAACTCGTTACCCCCTTTCAGCCGATGGGGGACCAGCCCGCTGCGATCGAAAAAATCGTGGAGGCTATCGAAGTGCAAAAGAAAAAATCCGTTGTGCTCCTCGGTGCTACGGGAACCGGAAAAACCTTTACGATGGCAAACCTGGTTGCGCGCACAAATCGTCCAACCCTGATTCTCTCCCACAATAAGACGCTCGCCGCGCAGCTCTTTTCTGAAATGCGTGAGTTCTTCCCGAATAACGCCGTCGAGTATTTCGTTTCCTACTACGATTATTATCAGCCTGAGGCCTACATTCCTTCGACCGACACCTACATAGAGAAGGACTCTCAAATTAACGATGAGATCGATAAACTTCGTCACTCGGCGACCCGATCCCTCCTGGAGCGGAACGACGTATTAATCGTCAGTTCGATTTCCTGTATTTACGGTCTCGGTTCGCCTGAGGCTTACGAGGGCTTACTCCTCTATATGGAAGTGGGTCGAGAAATTAAGCGAAACGACATGTTACTGAAGCTCGTTGAAATTCAGTACAAACGAAATGACGTCGATTTTCACCGCGGAACGTTTCGAGTTCGAGGGGATACGGTCGAAATTTTTCCCGCCTACGAAGAAGAACGTGCGATCCGAATCGAGTTCTTTGGAGATGAGATCGAAGCGATTTCAGAAATCGACCCACTCCGCGGGATCAAAATCGGCAAACTTTCTCGGATCACGATCTATCCCGCCTCGCACTATGTGACGACGCTTGAAAATCGAAAACGCGCGATCGAAACGATTCGCGTGGAGCTTCGCGAACGCCTTCAAGAACTGAAAGGGCTTAATAAACTGGTCGAAGCTCAGCGCTTAGAGCAGCGAACGATGTTTGATCTCGAAATGATGGAAGAGCTCGGTTTCTGCCAGGGAATCGAAAACTATTCACGGCACCTGACCGGTCGTAAAGCAGGCGAGGCGCCTCCGACTTTGATTGATTACTTTCCGAAAGATTGGCTTCTCATCGTGGATGAATCCCACGTGACGGTGCCTCAAATCGGTGGAATGTATCGCGGTGACCGCGCTCGGAAGATGAACCTGGTGGAGCACGGCTTTCGTTTGCCATCTGCTCTCGACAATCGTCCGATGAATTTCGAGGAGTGGGAGAGGACTCTTAACCAAGCCCTCTACGTGTCGGCTACACCCGGGGATTACGAACTCGAAAAAGTAGGCGGCGAAGTGGTCGAACAGGTGATTCGTCCGACGGGTCTTCTGGATCCCGTCGTGGAAGTACGTCCGGCTGGAACCCAGGTCGACGATTTACTCAGTGAGATTAAGAAAAGAGTCGGAAAAGGTGATCGTGTTCTCGTTACGACGCTCACAAAACGTTTAGCCGAGGATCTGACGAAGTACTACACGGAGCAAGGAATTCGGGTAAAATACCTGCACTCAGATATTGAGACGCTTGAGCGCATCGAAATCATCCGTGACTTGAGACTTGGAACTTTCGACGTCTTGGTCGGGATTAACCTCCTCCGCGAGGGTCTCGATATTCCGGAGGTGTCGCTGGTTGCGATTCTCGATGCGGATAAGGAAGGATTCCTTCGTTCATCTCGCTCTTTGGTTCAAACGATGGGTCGAGCTGCTCGTAACGTCGATGGCTTCGTGATCTTGTACGCCGATAAAATCACACAGAGTATGCGGTATGCGCTCGATGAGACCGCACGTCGCCGAGCCGTACAAGAAGAGCATAATAAGAAACATGGGATCGAACCGAAAACGATCGTCAAAGCGATTCGCGAGCGAATCACAGCGGAAGATGCTGAAAATGAATCTCTGGGCGCTCATGCTTTCAAGGGCCGCGGTTCGAGCGATTCAGCGATCGCAGCGAAACGTGCTTTAGGTACTGGCAGAAAATCAGAAGCCGCTCAGCCTTCGCTCTGGGCGATGCAGGAACTCGATCGTGTAGACGGGGCCTCAGTCGAAGATCAGATCAAAGAACTGGCAGGTGAATTTTTCATTAGCTTTGAGAAAATTCAGTCCACGATCGATCGAATGGATAAAGAAATGCGCGAAGAGGCAAAAAACCTCAAATTCGAAAAAGCCGCTGATCTCCGAGATCGCTTGAAGCGAGTGAAACTTCTTTCGCTTTCGCTTAAGTAAGACTCAAAACCGAGCCGAGCGAAAAGTATCCATCACAAATGGATGCCGAGAAAAGTTCTTGAGCTTCCCGTTTACGGCGACGAAGCTCGTGACGAAAATGCCAAGGACCCAAGGCACTTCTTCCTGCACAATCCCATCCATTTTTGCCGCGATCGCAGTGCGAGCGTGGCTCGGCTGCATGTAGGAGAGCTTCTTGAAGAGCGAATCAAACTCCGCATTTTCGAAATTCGAGTAATTCTGGCCTGGAGCGAGGTTCTTTCCGTAGAGCAGCTGAAATACGTTCTCCGCATCTGGATAGTCGATACGCCACGACCAATAGGAGAGTTGATGATCACGCTTATTCATCCGCTCCATGAAGACATTCATGGACGTGAGCTCGTATTTAATCTTAATGCCGATCTTTCCAAGTTCCTGAGCCACGAAATCGCAGAACTGCCTCGATTTGCTATCGGTCGCGCTTACTAAGAAGGAAAGAGTAGGTGCGCCCTTTCCTTCAGGATAACCGGCCTCTGCCAGGAGTTTCTTCGCCCGTTCGATATCGTGATCGTATTTGAGAGCGGTCTTTGGTTCACGCTCGGGTAAGCCTGGCGGAAGAACGGTGTTTTGTTTTGCACCCGCACCGCCTTGAAAGAGGTCGAGCCACTTCTCCCGGTCGATTGCGCTCGAAATCGCCTGTCGGATCTTTTTGTTCGCTAGAAATGGATCGCGGACGTTCATATTGAGCCAATAGAAATCGAGCCCTTGAATCG